>JBBIMZ010000089.1:0-10226 GCA_037444135.1 Solibacteraceae bacterium | reverse complement strand
CGGCCTACAAACAGTGGGGGAAGCAGGATTTGCCGCTGCATCCCACTGGGACGGGGCCGTTCAAGCTGGCCAAGTGGGAGCAGAACTCCCTCATCCTCATGGAACGCAACGAGCACTATTTCAAGCCCGGACTCCCCTATCTGGACAAGATCGAGTGGCGCATCATGAAGGACGGGGTGACCCGGGCGACGGCGCTGCGGGCCTCAAGCAGAACGTCGAGCTCGTGCGCGCGCTGCGCCGGGCCGTCGGCGACGAGGTCGATCTGATGTTCGACGCCTTCATGGGCTGGGACCTGAACTATGCCCTCGCCTGGGCCCGGCAGGTCGAGCCGTACCGGCCCCGCTGGATCGAAGAAGCCTTCGCCGCCGACAAGATCTCCAGCTTCGCCGAGCTCCGGCGCGCCACCGCCATTCCGGTGGCGAGCGGCGAGCACTTCTACAACCGCTGGGAGGTGCACGATTACCTGAAGGCGGGCGCGCTCGACGTCGTCCAGGCCGATCCGGAATGGTGCGGCGGCGTGAGTGAACTGGTGCGGATCGTCACCGTCGCCTCGCTCTTCGACGTCCATGTGATCCCGCACGGCCACAGCCTCCACGCCGCGCTGCACGTGGTGGCCGGCCAGTCGCCGATGACCTGCCCGCTCGTCGAGTATCTCATCCTCAAGATGCGCGACTACTACTTCTTTGAGAAGCACCAGCTCCGGCCGGTGAACGGTCGGATCGCCCTGCCGGACCGGCCCGGCTTCGGCATCGAGTTCGATGAGACCCGGATCGACCGGCAGAGCCTGGTCGATTGGAGCTGAACCTCACTCGAGCACGACCACGGCGTAGCCGGCCAGCTCGGGCAAGGTGAACTCGCCGAAACGGCCTTCGCGCCGAACGGCAAGTTCCCGTTCGGGGCCGACCCAGCGCGCCTTGCGAAAGTCCGCCGCCAGGCGCACCGGAAGGTCCCGCATCGGGACCGGATCGAAGTAGGCCGTCTGGGAATGGCCCGTGAGGTTCACAAAGTGCACCAGCAGGCGGTTGCGCCGCGCCTGGCGCATCACGGTGATCTCCACGAGCGGGTGGGCCTTCGTTTGAAGCTGGCGTTTCGCCGGAAGCAGGTGATCGATCAGGTCGGCGAGCAGCGCCGCGTGGTTGTGCGAGCTGTAGCGGTAGTAGAGGGCGCCTGCGTCCCAGGGCAGGTAGACGATCCGGCCCCGGCCCACTTCGCGCATCAGCAGGCCCGGCTTGTCGGTCTCGACCTTGTCGGTAAAGACCTTCTCCGGCGGGCCGAACATCGAGGGCGGAATCAGCGTCAGCACGGGTTTATCCAGGGGCGGGTACTCGAGGTAGTCCCCGTAGAGGAACAACACGTTCGTGTCGCCGAGCGACGGCAGCAACGTCCGGTCATGGATGCGGAAGTAGCCGCGCACCGCCGTCCAACGCCGGCGCGGCTCGCCGAGTCCGAACGGGGGCGCCGTTCCGGCCACGAGCAGCCGTCCGCCGCCGCGCACCCAGGGCTCGACTTCGGCCGGCAAGCGGCCCGTTGCGATCACCAGGTCGAAATCGCCCGGCCGCGCCGCGAGCGCCCGCGCGTTGCTCGAGGCGCGGAACGGGATGTGCTGCTCGCTGAGGAGCCGGAAAATGCCCCGGTAGGCGTCGTTGCGCGGGCCGAGGAGCAGCACCCGGCCGGCGTTCTCCTGCCCCACATAAAGATCCTCATGGGCGGCGTGCCATGCAAACAGCGGCTTGGCTGCGGCGAGAAACGTGCGGTCCTCCTGGTCCATCGTCCCGTGCATGTTCTGCGCCAGCGCCCCGCCGTGCGCCATCGCCTGGCTGAGGCGGATGCGGATTTCGTTCGGCGGCACGGCGGCGAAGCGCCAGGCGTAATCGACGAAGCTCATCGACAGGTTGATGGCCATCTTCTCCGGCTCCGAGCCGCGGTTGTAGTTGACGTTGTCGCTCGCCGAATACGGCCACAGCGGCAGCGGGCGGTCGACCGCCGTGTTGGACTCCGACATGATCCCGTCGACGTGCTCCTGGATGTAAGTGTTGAACGAGGCTTCGGGACGGAGCTTCTTGATCAGCTTGCCGATCTCGGCGGCCACCTCGCGCGCGCAGCCCTCCATGAACTCGCGGTACTGCGGATCGTCGTCGCCGGCGGGCAGCTCGCGCCTGTAGCGCTCGCGAAACAGGCGCCGGCAAGCGGCGCAGTGGCACGGGCCCATCCGGTTGCCGCTATAGTCCGAGCGCGGGTTGCCGAACATGTTGAAGAACAGCCCGTCGACCTCGTACCGCGTGAGCGCCTCCGTCAGGATGCGGAAGATATGCTCGCGGTAATAGCCGCCGTTGATGCACGTCGAATAGAGCCCGTTGTAGATGAACGGCTCGCCCGTGGCCCGCCGGAAGAACCACTCCGGGTGAGCGTCGTAGACAGCCTTCTGCGTGCGCGAAAAGTCGAACCGGCCGATGACGCGGATGCCGCGCGCGTGCGCCTCGCGCAGCACCTCGCCGAAGGTGTCGCGCCCGGGCGGAAGGTAGGCGCTCGGATAGTGGAATTCGACCCGGGTCGGGTAATGCGCCACGATGCCGCCCATGCCGAACAGAAGCACGTTGGCGCGGAAGTCGGCGAGCTGGTCGACCAGGCGCCGGGCGTCGAGGTTCGAATCGGTTTCGCGCAGGTTGGTCTGAATCAGCCGGATCGGCTCTTCCATCCACCAGCGCCGCTGGGCCGGGCTGAACGCCGGGAGCAAGACGAGCGCGAAGGCGAGCAGGCGGCGCAGGCTCACAGCGTTCCTTTCGGCAGCAGGCGCCGGATGTTGCCGCCGAGCACTTTGGCCTCTTCGGCGGGCGGGAGCTTCAGCAGCCGGACTTTGTAAAGTTCGACGCGAGAGTCCAGCTCGGGCCCGTCGCTGCCGAAAATCAACTTATCCGGGCCGGCTTCCGCGGCGGCCTTCTCGAGGAACCGGAAGAAGACCACCGAGGAGGTATCCAGATACACGTTCGGATAGCGGCGCGCGGCGTCGATCGCCGCGATGTGCTCGGTCCAGTCCCGCGAAGCGAAGCTCCCGAGGTGGGCCATGATGAACGGGATTTGCGGATACTCGGAGGCGATCAGATGGAAGTTGGCGACCTTCTCCGGGTGATACAGGATCGGGATGCCGAGCTCGGCCGCCGTGTCGAGCACCTCGCGCGTCGGCAGGCGGTGCAGCTTCAGGCCCTTCAGGCCCAGGCTTTCGACCTCGTGGCGCAGCATCGCCCGGATACGGCCGGCTTCGGCCTGCGGGTCGTGCTTGGCGAAGCCGATAAATTTGTCCGGATACCGCGCGCAGAGTTCGGCGATTTCGCGGTTGGGCTTCTCGTAGTCGGCGTTGTTGATCGGAAAAATGATCGTGCGGTCGATGCCCACCTCGGCCATGTGCCGCAGGGTGATCTCGACGTCGGCCTTCGTCGTCCAGGGCGCCGACATCGCCTCGCCGCGTCCGGCGTGGCAGTGCGCGTCGATGACGAGAGCCCGGCCCTGCGCAGCCGCCGTCGTACCCGCCGCCAGAAAGGAGCGTCGCGAAAGCTCCATCAGGCGCCTCCCGCTGCCCGCCCTTTCCAGCCCGGACCGCGCACCAGGCGTCCGGGCCGGGCGCCGGTGTGCTCGCCGTCCTTGAGCACCGCCACGCCGTTGACGAACACGTGCCGCACGCCGGTGGCGTACTGGTGGGGTTTCTCGTAGGTGGCGTGATCCTGAATCCGCTCCGGATCGAACACCACCACGTCGGCGAAGTAGCCCTCGCGCAGCAGGCCGCGGCGGTCGAGCTTCAGGTTTTCGGCCGGCAGCGCGGCCAGTTTCCGGATCGCCTCCTCGAGCGGGATGAGCTTCTCCTCGCGCACGTACTTGCCGAGCAGCCGCGCGAAGCTCCCGTAAGCGCGCGGATGCACGCTCGAGCGCAGGAAAACGCCCTCGGGCGCCAGCGACGGCGAGTCGGAACAGAAGCTCACCCAGGGCAAGCGGATCGCCTTGCGCACGTTGTCTTCCGACTGGCTGAAGTAAACCGTGGCGATCTCGCTTTCGTCCTCGAGGATCAGGTCCATGGCCGTCTCCTCGGGCGGCCGGCCGCGCATGCGGGCGATCTCGGCGAGCGTCTTGCCCGCCAGCGGCTTGAGCTTCTCGTTCTTGAAACCGACCAGCAGGATCCGGTCCGGTGAACCCGCCTGAAGGTACATGTTCTCCCAGCCCTTCCGGGAGGTGCGCATTTCGCGGGCGATCTTGCGCCGCATGGCCGGATCGCGCAGCCGCTTGAGGAACGCCTCGAAGCCGCCGTCCTGCGCCCACGGCGGCATCGTCGAGTTCAAACCCGTCGAACTCGCCGGATAGGTGTAAATGTCCGCGGTCACCCGGAGTCCCTCGGCCCGCGCCTTTTCGATCATCTCGATGACGCGGTCGAACTTGGGCCAGTTCTCCCGGCCCGCCGCCTTCAGGTGGTAGATCTCGCCGCGAATGCCCGCCCCGCGCACGATGGCGAGGAACTCCTCGACGGCTTCGATCAGTTCCTCGCCTTCGCTGCGCAGATGCGAGACGTAAATGCCGTCGTACTCGGCGGCCACTTTGGCCAGTGCGATCAGCTCGTCGGTCTTGGCGAAAAAGCCCGGTGGGTAGACCAGCGAGGAGGCGACGCCCAGCGCGCCCTCTTCCATCGCCTGCCGCACCAGCGCCCGCATCCGGTCCAGTTCAGCCGGCGTGGGGGGCCGGTCGTCCTGGCCGATCACATAGACGCGCGGCGTCGCCGCTCCGATGAAGGAAGCGACGTTCGGCGAAACGCCGCGGCGCTCGAGAAATTCCAGGTATTCGCCGAGCGTGGTCCACTCGATCTCGTAACGGATGTCGCCCTGGCGCGCGCGCATCTGCTGCTTCATGCGCTCGTTGAGCGGACCCATCGAGTTGCCTTCGCCCATCACCTCGAGCGTCACTCCTTGCCGGATGTCGCTCTGCGAGCGGCCGTCGGCGATCAGCGACTCGTTGGCCCAGCTCATCATGTTGATGAAGCCGGGGGCGACGGCCAGCCCTCTGGCGTCGATCTCGGTCTTGCCGCGCGCCCGGCCGAGCACGCCGATGGCGGCGATCCGGTCGCCCTGGATGGCCAGATCCGCCACGCGCCGCCGCGAATGATGACGTCGTAGGAGGGGCGCGCGCATCCGGCCAAAGCTACCGCCGCGGCCGCGACTACGGCTATGCGGAAAACCCGCTGCATCGCCTCACCCTTTCACCTGATAGCGCCGCACGGCGTCTTCATCCAGCTCGACGCCTAGGCCCGGCCGGTCCGGAACGATGGCGTAGCTGTCGCGAATCTCGATCGGCTCGACGATCAGATCGTCTTCGCGCAGGAAGCTCAAAATGTCGCTCGGCAACGTGCAGTTGGGCGCCGCCGCGCACGAGTGCAGGTAGGAGGCGTCGACGATCCCGCAGTCGTTGCCCGATCCGTGCCAGACGGGCATGCCCGCGGCCTCCGCCAGATACGAGTTGGCGACGAAGCTCGCCATGCCGGGGTTGCCCCCGGTGTTGAACGCCGAGCAGGCGTCCTCGCGGATCGCCCGGATCATGGCCTTGGGATCGCCGAGATGGAGCGCCACATGGGCCTTCACCTCGCGCCGGAGCTTACGGTAGCCTTCGAAGTCGGACTTGTCGAACGGGTCTTCATAGACCAGCATGTTGCCGACCTGCTCGAGCCGGCGCGCCACGGGAAGAAAGTCGGCGTAGCTCGAGTAACGCGTGTTGGGATCGAGAATCACTTTGATGTGCGGCGCCACTTTGGCGATCTCGGCCACCGACTCGACCACCGGATCGCCCTGCTTGGCCTTCATCTTGATCGACGTGAACCCGCCGGCCAGCGCCCGTTCGGCCACGCGCCGCATCCCGGCCGGCGTGCGCCGCCCGGTCCAGTACCCAACGAGCACTTTGCGCTGCGCCAGGCCGCCGAGCAGCTTGTAGACCGGCCAGCCGAGCGCTTTGCCTACCAGATCGTACAGCGCCATCTCGAAGGCGGCCTGGCCGGCGCGCGCCGGCAGCTCGAGCCGCGCCAGATCCAGGTCGAAGGCGTTCTTGCCGCGGAGAAACTCGGCGTTGCGCTGCACCGCGGCGAACTCCTCGCCGCGCCCCGTCTCGCCGATGCCGGTGATGCCCGAGTCGGTGCGGATCTTCAGGATGATCTTCGGCACCAGGTCGAAGCGGCTCGTCTCGGCCGTCTCCGGATCCGTCGTGCTGTCCGGCTTCATCGGCACGACCACCTGAAACAGCTCGACGCCGGTGATGCGCAATCGCTCTTTCGCCCCGGCGGTCGTCGCCGGCACGGCCGCCAGACCCGCCAGTCCCGAGGCGGCCAGCCAATCTCGTCGCGTCCAACCTTGCATGAGGATGGTTCTCCCGCCTCCTGGAATATATCACCACGCGGCGGCGGGCGCGATAGCATAGAGGAGCGATGGACGCCGAGGGCGCAGGCCGCGACGAAGTCACCATCCTGGCGCACTTCTACCGCGGCGAGATCTCGCGCATGATCACCTGGCGGACGCGCCTGGATAACACCACCAACTGGGCCATCGCCGCCTCCGCGGCGATGCTGTCGGTTTCGCTCTCCTCGCCGGATTCCCATCACGGCGTGATCCTGTGCTGTATCGTGCTGGTCTTCTTGTTGATGATCATCGAAGCGCGCCGCTACCGCTTCTTCGAAGTTTCGCGCCGCCGCGTGCGGCTGCTCGAGCGCAACTACCTCGCGGCCGTCTTGACGCCGGGCGACAATGGCATCGAAGCCGACTGGCGCCGGCTTCTGAGCGGCGACTTGCGCCAGCCGCAGCATTCGGTCACCCTCGCGCAGGCGATGGCCAACCGGCTGCGGCGCAATTACGGCTGGATCTTTCTGGTGCTCTTCACCGCCTGGTGGCTCAAGGTGACGACGCTGGTGCTCGACGCCCGCACCGGCGCGGCGCAGTTTGTCCCCACGCTCGGCGCGCTGGTGCGCCACGCCTCGATCAGCTACGTCCCCGGCGAACTGGTGATTGTGTGGGTCGTCGCCTTCGCCGGCTCGCTCCTCTATCTGCTCGCGGCGCACGGCGAGCCCCCGGGCGAAGCCGACGTCTAACCATGAGTTCCCTGCTCGTGTGCCGGCGGAGGCTCTTGGCGGGTCTGCTCCCGCCTCCCTTGGCCGGTCCTTCCGGCGCGGCTGTGCTCGATGTGCTTGAGGAGCGCGCCCGCCTTACGCTGGCCGCCATCCGCCACCCTGCCTCGGCCGCCGAAGCCGACGGCCGCCGCGCGGAACTTCGCCGCCTGCTCCGGGAATCGCTCGGTTTCGAACGGCTGCCGTGGCCGCCGCCGAAGCCTCGTCTCGTGGGCGAGCTCGCACGCGACGGCTACCGCATCGAAAAGCTCGTCTTCGAGTCCCTGCCCGGTGTGCAAGTGCCGGCTCACCTCTACCTGCCCGCCGCGCCCCGCGGGCGCCTGCCTGCCGTGCTCTTCTACTGCGGCCATTGGTGGGAAGACAGCAAGACCCGGCCGGATTTCCAGGCCTTTCTGATCAATATGGCGCGCTTGGGTTTCGCGGCGTTCACCTTCGATCCGTTCGGCCAGGGCGAGCGCGGCGTCTCCAACCGCGATCACCGCCGCACCGAGTTGCTCCTGGTGGGCGTCTCCCAGCAGGGTCTGGCCGAATACGAGACGCGGTGTGCGCTGCATCACCTGCTGGCGCGCCCGGAAGTCGACCCCGGGCGGATCGGGATGACCGGCGCCTCCGGCGGCGGCTACAACACCTGGATCACGGCGGCCCTCGACGACCGCATCGCCTGCGCCGTCCCCGTCGTCGGCACCAGCGAGTTCTTCGAGCAGATCCACGTCTGCCGGCCGCTCGACTGGTACCGCGCCAACGAGCATTGCCACTTTGTTCCCAATCTGATCCGCTACGCCAACAATCACGAACTGGCGGCCATGATCGCCCCGCGGCCGCTGCTCATCATCGCCGCCTCCGAAGACCAGAGCTTCCCCATCGCCGGCGTGCGTGAGATCCACCGGTACGCCCGAAGTCTGTACGCCGCCTACGGCTGCCCCGAGAAAGCCGGTTTCTTCGAAGACACTTCGGCCGGCCACGGCTATCAACGCGCCAAGCGCGAGGCGGCCTACGGCTGGTTCCGCCGCTGGCTCCTGGATGAGGGCGAGGGTAGTCCCTGGCCCGAACCTCGCACCGAAACCGAACCCTGGGATTCAGCGGAACTGCGCTGCTTTCCGCCGGGCGGGAACCGAGCCGCAGGACCCGGCATCGTTGCCGAGGCGTTGCGCCTCGCCCGCCGCCGCACCCGCCGCCGGCTTCCGCGCGATCTCGGCGTGCTGCTCGGCGTAGCGCGGCCCACCCGGCGCCCGCCGCCGGCGCTGCCCGAAGGGCGCTTCGTGATTCGGCTCGACGATGGCGTCGTGATTCCGGGTCTCCTGCGCCCCGCGGCGGCAACGGCACCAGCAGTTGTCGTCGCCGTCGACGACGACGGCAAAGAAGCCCTGTCGGCCGAGCCGCTCCTCGAGGAGGCCCGCCGTGCCGGCTGGGCGGTCGCCGCCGTCGATCCCCGCGGCCTCGGCGAACTGGCGGTCCGCGAGCGCGGATGGGTCTTCGCCGTCAGCTTGCTGCTGGGCGAGAGCTTCGTCTGGCGGCAGGCGCTCGACCTGCTGGCCGTGGTGCGCCGGTTTGCCGGACAGCCTGTCGCGCTCTATGCCCGCGGGAGCAACGCGGCGCTGGCCGCCACGTACCTGCTTTACGACTTGGCGCAGTCGCGCGAGGCTCGGCTTTCCTGGTACGTCTTGCGCGACGGTTTCCTCAGCTTCCACCACTTCCTCGACCGGCCGGCCTCAGCCCGGGCGTCGTTCGCGCTCCACACCGGCGAGAGCTTTCGCACCGCTGTTTACGACCGTGAGATCCCTTACCACTACTTCGCCTTTGACGTTCTGCGGAGGTTCGATGTGCCGGAATTGCTCGCCGCCGTTCCCGCGCCCGGCCTCGCCGTCAATCCGATCGACGGCGACTGGAAGCGCCTGCCGGAGGCCGAGGCGAGGAAGCTGGTCAGGCCGGAACGGCTCGAGCTGGCCTGCGAAGCTTCCGCCGAGGAGATTGCCGCACGCTTCCGGAAATTCCTGCGCCCAGCCGGACGCTTGCTCCCGTGACGGGCCGCAACCAGGAAGTCGCCGCGTTCGGAGTGGCCGTTTCCCCGCCCGGCTGCCGGAGGCGGGCAGTTTCCCGAAGACACCGGCGGATTCGGACTTGCATTTGCCGGCCGCATGGGGTATGCT
Source organism: Solibacteraceae bacterium (assembly GCA_037444135.1). Classification (GTDB taxonomy): domain Bacteria; phylum Acidobacteriota; class Terriglobia; order Bryobacterales; family Bryobacteraceae; genus CALKXJ01. Next base: position 941 of record JBBIMZ010000089.1, on the reverse strand, counting down.
AAAGCGCATGGAGATTCGTGTCGGCGGGTTGCATACGCTGAACCTGGCCGCGCGAAGCGTCTTCTCCGGAACCGCCGTTGTCATCATCCTGATTAGTGAGGTCATCGTAGGCAGCCCCGCCTGAGTGGGTCTACCGGGATTCACGGAAAGGCCACCGGCGGGGCGAGAGGGCTCTGCGGTGGCCTTTTTTATTTCCCGCCCGCTCGAGATGACCCCGCGGCGTTGGGGTTGAAACGGCAAAAGAGGTGAGCGAATATGTCGAATCTGATGAGCGGCTCGCAAATGCTGCTGGAATGCCTGGTCCGCGAGGGCGTCGAGTGCGTCTTCGGCTACCCGGGCGGAGTCATGCTTCCCCTCTACGACATCATGTATGACCACCCGATGCGCCACGTGCTGGTCCGCCACGAAGAGAACGCCTGCTTTGCGGCTTCCGGCTACGCGATGGCCACGGGCAAGGTCGGCGTGTGCATGGCCACTTCCGGTCCTGGGGCAACCAATCTCGTTACGGGCCTGGTGAACGCCATGATGGACTCTATTCCCGTGGTTGCGATCACCGGTCAGGTGCCCACCAAGCTCATCGGGTCGGACGCCTTTCAGGAAGCGGATACGTTCGGCATTACGCGCTCGTGCACCAAGCATAACTATCTGGTCAAGAACATTGCGGATCTGCCGCGCGTCATCCACGAGGCGTTCTACCTGGCTTCGACGGGGCGGCCGGGACCGGTGCTGGTGGACGTGCCCAAAGACGTCCTCCAGGGGCAGGCGCACTACAACCCGGTGTCGGCGATCCACCTGCCGGGCTACAAGGTCTACACCGAAGGACACGCCGGCCAGATCCGGCGCGCGGCTCAAATGATCTGGGACGCCAAGCGCCCGTTTGTCTATGCCGGCGGCGGGATCGTGGCCGCCGGAGCCCACGAGGAGCTGCGGCGCCTCGTCGA
>JBBIMZ010000088.1:6095-10243 GCA_037444135.1 Solibacteraceae bacterium | reverse complement strand
GCCGCCCCAGCGGCAGACGGTGTCGGCCGGCCGGACGTTCTGCGCCAGCCGGCGGGCGAAGGTTTTCAGCACCAGGTCGCCGGCCGTGTGTCCCCAACGGTCGTTGATCGACTTGAAGTCGTTCAGATCGAGGAAGAGGATGCTGAAGGGCATGCCGGCGCGCACGCAGTCGCTCAAACGCCGCTCCCCCTCGGCCCGGTTGGCGACGCCGGTCAGCGCATCGGTGAAAGCCAGCGCTTCGGCTTTCTCCAGGCGTTCGCGGAACAGCTCCAAGTCCCGGCGCAACTGTTCGACCGAGCTCGCCTGTTGCTCCCGCATCGAGGAGACGTAGCTCTTGAACCGCTGAACCTCCTCGGCCAGGCGGCGCCGGATCTCGACGAGCGACGCCTGGCGGCTGATCGTCTCCAGCTCCCGTGTGAACTGGCCGAGCTGGGAGGCGTGAGTCTCGTTCTGCGCCGTGATCGTCGCCGCCGCCTCCGCCAGGATGTGGATGATGTTCCGGATCTCCTGGTCTTTCAAATCGAGCACGTGAGCCGCCCGCTCGGCATACTCTTTGAGCTCGTTCTCCAGGCAGCGGCTGTTTTCCTCCAGGGCGCCGGGATGGGGATCGGGGCCCAGGCGGCGCCGGAGCGCCTTCAGGCGCCCCCGGAATTCGTACACCAAGTCACGCTGGACCGGCGCGGGGTACTCTTCGATCGCGGTCAGGCTGGCCACATAGGCCCGCAAGGCGGCCCGGTAGCGCTGGTCGCGTTCCTCGATCTCATCGATATGGCGCTTGAGCGAAAGCATGTCCATGCGCCCTGCCGGGGCTTCAACGAAAGCTTCGCCGCGGGCGGACCGCTCCCCGCGCCTCGTTGTGTCCCCCAGAGCTCCTCCTTGATTTCAGGCTTCCAGCCTTCTCATCGGCAGAATCCGGCGTTCGGTTAAGGCCGGCGGCCGCCGCCTTCCGGCTTCGGACTTGCTCTAATACGAGTGTGCGCTACCTGATCCTGAGCGACGTCCACGCCAACTGGGAGGCGCTCCAAGCCGTGCTCGAGCACGCGCGGGGCCGCTACGATGAGATCCTGTGCTGCGGCGACCTGGTCGGCTACGGTGCCGATCCCGAGGCCGCAGTGGCTTGGGCCAGGCAAAACGCCCGCGTGATCGTGCGCGGCAACCACGACAAGGCGGCGATCGGCCTGGAGGATATCGAATGGTTCAATCCGGCGGCCGCCTACGCCGCTCAGTGGACGCAGCGGCAGCTGTCCCCGCAAAACCTGGAGTTTCTCCGGCAACTGCCTCGCGGTCCCGTCGCCGTTTCCGGATTCCAGATCCTGCACGGCTCTCCGGTGGACGAAGACGATTATCTGATCAGTCCGCACGAAGCAGCCGCCGTTTACGGCTATCTGGCGGCCCCGGTTTCGTTTTTCGGCCACTCCCACCTTCAGGGCGGATTCCTGCTGGGGCCGGAAGGCGCGGCCGAGATCGGTCCGGTTCCCGCCCGTCGCACCAGCATCGAGCTCGAGCTGCCCGCCGGGCGCGCGTGCCTGATCAATCCCGGCTCGGTGGGTCAGCCTCGCGACGGCGATCCCCGAGCGGCCTACGTGATCTATGTCCCCGAGGAGCGCCGGGTGACTTACTATCGCGTGCCGTACGATCTGGCGACGGCGCAGCGCAAGATTCTCCAGGCGGGCCTGCCCGAGGCGCTGGCGCTGCGGCTCGCCTACGGCAGCTAACCGGGGCCGGCGCCGCCGTCCCGGCAGGCGGGCAGCCAGATGGTGAACGTCGAGCCCCTGCCCGGCTCGCTCTGCAGGCGGATCTCTCCACCCATGAGCTGGCAGAGCTGGCGCGTGATGGCCAGCCCGAGGCCGGTTCCTTCGTGCCTGCGCGCGTGCGAAGAGTCCAGTTGGTGAAACGACTCAAAGATCCTCTCTTGATCCTCGGGGCGGATGCCGATCCCGGTATCCTGAACGCGATAGGCGACCCAATCGCCATTCCCATTTCGCTCCCGGGTCACCGCCACGCGGATGGTGCCGTTCTCGGTGAACTTGGCGGCGTTACTCAGCAGGTTGAGCAGGCACTGGCGGAGGCGCGTCCGGTCGGCGTAGACGCAGCCGGCGTCTGTATCGAATTCCGCCTCGAGCCGGTTTCGGTTCCGGGCCGCCAGGAGCGCCGCGGCGGCCATGGCCTCCTGGACGACCTCGCCGGCCGGGATGGCCTCGGGTCGCACCTCGAGACGGCCGGCCTCGATTTTGGCCAGGTCGAGCACGTCGTTGATCAACGCCAGCAGGTGGCGCGCCGCCGCCTGGATTCGGCGCAGGTCGGTGACCAATTCGGGCAGGCCGCTCTGCTCAGCGTCCTCCTCGAGCATTTCCGCGTAGCCGATGATCGCATTGAGCGGCGTGCGAAGCTCATGGCTGGTGTTGGCCAGGAAGGCGCTTTTGGCCCGGTTGGCCGTCTCAGCCTGGTCGCGCGCGAGCGTGAGCCGGCGGTTGGCCTCGACCAGTTCGGCGGTCCGCTCGGCGACGGCCCGCTCGAGCTGGCTCTGGTGATCGCGCAGCGCGGCGTCGCGTTCCCGGATCTGGGCCGCCATTTCATTGAAGGCCGCCGCCAGCCAGCCGATTTCGTCCTGGCGCGCGACAGGCGCCCGGGCGTGCAGTTCGCCGCGCCCGATCCGGCGCGTGTAGTCGACCAGCGTCCCGAGCGGGCGCAACAGGCGCCTCTGCCAGAGGAACTGGAGCGTAAGGACGAGCAACCAGGAGCCGGCGGCGACGGCGACCGCGTTGGAGACCGTCCGGCGCCTCAGAGACATCTGCCGTTCGGTGGAGACGCCCAACAGGATCACGCCCAGCCTCCGCGGCGGGGTCGCAGAAGACCACTCGGCGATCTCCTGGGTGCTCCCTGCCAGGACCTCCTCGCACACTTCGACGTGGGGCGGCCAGGCGCCCTTTCCCTGCCAGCGCCGTATGCGCCGCGGCTCCTGGCAGTCCGAGCCGGCGAGGGCGGGAGAGAACGCTTTGCCGGCACGGGTGACAGAACTCCCGCTCGAGTCTCGGATCTCGACGTAGATCACATCCGTGACGGCCAGCGCTCCGGAGGCGATCCGGCCCAGCTCGACGGCGTCGTCCACCAAGAGAGGGAACGCGGCCTGAGTGGCCAGAAAGCTCGCCAGCGAACCGGCGCGGATCTCCAGTTCCTGTTGGAAGGCCGACTGTTGGGAAACCAGGAACAGAACGGTCAGCGAGACCAGCGCCAGCGTCACCACCAGGACACTGGCCAGGAAGATTTGGCCTATCAGCGTCGATCGCCAACGCAACATCGCGTCCGCCATGGCGGCTCACCGCACCAGTTCGACCACCGAACCGCTCCCTTGCTCGGGCGCCGTCGGGCGCAACCCCAACAAGCGCACGACTTTCAGATTGACGAGCGCTCTCAGCTTACGGGGCGCTTCCGCGCCCGGCCGGCTTTGACCGTCCAGGTAACGCCGGACCATTTCCGCCGTCTGCACGCCTACGTCGCGGAAGTCCGGATAGATTCCGATCACCGCGCCGGCGCGGGCGAAGGCGGCCGAAAAGCCGATCAGCGGCAATCGCTTGCGGAGAGATGCCAGCACCAGAGGCCTCACCGTCGTCGGCGTGTACAGTGTCTCGTCGGGCAGGCACCAGACCAGATCCGCGTTGCCCGCGAGCGAGTCGAAGGCCGCCAGCAGCAGGGCCGGATCGGAAACTTCGGCGGTTCGCACGACGAAGCCGGTTCGGCCGGCGGCCGCAGCCAATTCCGCCAAGGTCTCGGCGCCGCGCCCGGGATTCCACAACAGGCCGAGACGCTTGCACCGCGGGAAGACTTCTCCGACGATTCGCAGCACAAGCGGCGGCGGCATGTCGAGCGTCACGGCGCCGACGAAGCGTCCGCCGAGCGCCGGACCCGACTTACGAAGTACCATCGTCGAGATCACCGGCGCGGGTGAATTCCGGGCTCGAAGCGCCTGCGCGGCATCCGAACCCACCGCCACGACAACCGCGGGCACGGTTTCCGACAGGATCCGCCCCCACGCGTGGCGCTGCGCTTCTTCGCCCAGATCGACGACGAGCAGGTTCTCACCTGCCGCCGCCAGGCCCGCTCTCAGGCCTTCGATGGCCTCCCGGTAGGCGTCCGCCGACGAGGAGGAC
>JBBIMZ010000088.1:0-6034 GCA_037444135.1 Solibacteraceae bacterium | reverse complement strand
AACCAGCTCAGCAGGCGCCTGCGGGGACCTGCCATGGGAGCACTCCGCTGTTCCTCCAGCCCGGCCTGCGCCGCCAACTCACTCCCGCGACATCCAAGTCAGCTTCACAAAAATCGCCCGCCCCTTTTGGAGCAGCCGGTCCGAGACGTGTTCCGGTCCGACGGGATCCCAGTAGCGCCCGCCGAACAGGTTCCGGACGCCGAACTGAAGCTCGTAGTTGGGGTGGAGCTCGCCCGTGCCGGCGGTGAAGTCGACTAGACGCACTGAATCGAGCCTGTCTCCGCCGATGGTGCGGCGGGCGCTCCAGTGGCGGAAGGCGCCGCTGAGGCGCAGCTTGTCGCGCCACAGGGGGACGGCGCCTCGCACCGAGGCGATGCGGGCGGGGGAGTTCACCGACGCCCAGCCCGCACCGGTTCCGCCTAATGTCGCCAGCGACAGGTTGCCGGCAAGGTGCAGCCACTCGCGGGGACGGCCGCCGACTTCCACTTCTGCGCCGAAGGAGCTGCTTTCGCCGGTGTTGCGGAACTGCACGAGTCCGGCGGCGTCCTCGAGGCCCTGGATCAGCCCGCGGAGCCAGTAGAAGAAGCCGCCGGCGCTGATGCTCAGCCCGCCGGCCAGTTTTCGTTCGAGGGCCGCTTCGGCCATGCTGATCGTTTCGGGGGCCAGCCGGGGATTCGGCAGGAACGCCAGCGGGGCCTCATAGAAGGCCTCGAAGGCGTTGGGGTTGCGGAACGCCCGGGCAAAGAGGAACTTCCAGGTGCTGGCTGCCGACCGCTGCCAGATCAGCGCCAGGCGCGGCGAGGCGGAGGCGCCGTATCGATGCGAGTAGTCCAGGCGGAGCCCGGCATAAGCCGTCCAGCGGCGCGACAGGATCCACTCGAGCTGCCCGAAGCCGGCTCCGCTGCGGTCCGGCGTCGAGACGTCGACGTAGTCGCTGCGAGCCGGGAAGACGTCGCCGTTCCATTGCCATTTGCGCAGGTCGATGCTGCACTCCGATCCGGCGGTGATGCGGGCGCGGGCGCGCAGCGGGAAACTGTAGGTGATCCGCGTGCTGACCCAGTCGCCGGCGCCGAGGTCCTGATTGTCGAAGACGACCCCGTCGCCGTAATCGAGATCCCAGCGGCCCCAGTAGCGGTAGCGATCATAGGAAAGGCGCCACTCGAGTTCCCGCTGCCGGCCGAGACTGCGCGAGTAGACCGCTTCGAGAAAGCTTCTCGCGTCTTCATTCATGTTGCCCGGGTCGTTGAACACGGTGCTCCAGACGCCGTGCGGCGCGTGCACCAGCCGCCGGCCGTGCATCGCCGTGAAGCTCCAGTCTTTCCAGAGCAGGCCGGCGAAAGCGTGCTGGCCATGTTCGCGGCCCAATCCCCGTGCGCGGCCGTAGCCGGAGAACTCCACCTCCCGGCCGGCGGCGGCAAAGGCCGAGGTCGCCAGCAGAAGGTTCACGCCCCGGCCCAGGTGAGAGGCGGTCGCCAGCTGGAGCTTTTTTTCGCCGAAGCTTCCCAGTTCGGCGCTGGCCCGCAGCAGGGGATGGTCGACGGGTGTAAGCGTCACCACGTTGATCCTGGCGAACATGCCGTTGCTGCCGTAGAGGGCCGAGGAGGGACCGCGAATGATCTCGATGCGTTCGACCAGATCCAGATCGACAGGGAAGTCCTGACCGAAGAAGCCGTTGCTGCTGTAAATGTTGTCGGTGAGGTAGTGCCCGTTCAGCATCACCAGAATGCGCGTGGCGTAGTCGCCCGGCAGCGAGAAGCCGCGCGTTCCGAGGTACTGATAGATGCCATCGTCGCTCAGGTAGAAGCCGCGCACGTGCGCCAGCGCTTCGCCGAGCGTGCGGTAACCGTAAGCGCGGATCTCCCGGGCCGTGACGACGGTGACGGCCGCCGGCGCCTCCTCGAGGCTCTGAAGGCGCAGCGAGGCGGCCTCGACCACGGGGAGCTCGGCGAAGAACAGGGCCTCGCCGCGCGCCGCCGATTCGGCCTGAGCGGCCTGCGAGAGGCTCAGCGCGCCCCCTGCCAGGAGCTTGAACAACCGCCTCGGTCCCTTCGCCATGGTCTTCCCCTTTGATCCTGGGGCGATCTCGTCCTGGTCTCTATATCGACGGTTTCGCGACGGGTCTTGAACCCTCTTACGGCCGGCTCTGGCAGTAGTCGCGGATCCGCCGGGCCAGCGCGGGGCCGATCACCTGGGCCAGCTCCTCGACCGGCGCCTCCCGAACGCGCCCGGCGCTGCCGAACCGCCGCAGGAGTTTGGCAACGGTCTTCGGGCCGACGCCGGGAATCCGGTCGAGTTCCGAGGCCAGGCGCGAGGCCGTGCGGCGCCGCCGGTGGAAGGTGACGGCGAAGCGGTGCGCCTCGTCGCGGATGGTCTGGATCAGGTGGAGGATCGGCGAGAAGCGGTCCAGCCGAACCGGCTCGTCTTCCTGGCCGAGAACGTAGACGAGCTCCTCGCGCTTGGCGATGGCGGCAAGCGGCGGGTCGGCGAGTCCGAGTGATTCGAGCGCCTCGGCGGCCGCGTGGAGCTGGCCGACGCCGCCGTCGATCAGGATCAGACCCGGCAGCGGCCGGCCCTCGCGCTGGAGCCGGCTGTAGCGGCGGGAGACGACCTCGCGCATGGCGGCATAGTCGTCGTTGCCGGCGGCCGTGCGAATGACGAACTTGCGGTAGTCGGACTTCTTCATCCGGCCGTCTTCCCAGACGACCATGCTGGCCACTTGGTCGCTGCCTTGCGTGTGCGAGACGTCGAAACATTCGATGCGGCGGGGCGGCGCCTCGAGGCCGAGCGCGTCCTCGAGCGCCTCGGCGATGGCCTGAGCGGAGGGCTTCAGGACGCGAAAACGCTGCTCGAAGCTGTGTGCCGCGTTCGTCTGCGCCAGCTCGAGCAGCGCGCGCTTGGGCCCGCGCTGCGGCGTGTGGATCTCCACCTTGCGGCCCCGCCGCTCCGAGAGCATCTCCTCGAGCAGCGCGCGGTCCTCGAACTCCACCGGCACGTGGATCCGGTCGGGAATGTACTGCTGGTCCAGATAGACCTGCTTGATCAGCGCCGAGAAGAACTCGGCCGGCTCGAAATCGAACAGGTCTTCCCAGAAGTACTCGCGGCGGTCGACGATCCGGCCGTTTCGCAGGTGGAACAGGTTGGCCGCCACCAGCGGCGGCTCGGCATGGCAGGCGAAGATGTCGATATTGTCGCCTTCGGCGGCGGCCATCTTCTGGCGCTCGTCCAGTTCCTCGACGGTGGCGACCAGGTCGCGCAGCGAGGCGGCCTCCTCGAAGCGCAGCTCTTCGGCGGCCCGCTGCATGCGCTCGCGCAGCTGGGCGGCCAGCTCCTTGTGCCGGCCCTCGAGGAACAGGCGCGCGTTGCGGACCGCCTCGGCGTGGGCTTCGACCGTGGTGAGGCCCTCCACGCACGGCCCCAGGCAGCGGTGGATGTGGTACTGCAAACACGGCTGCGGATGGCTGCGCGTCAGATCGATCTTGCAGGAGGGCACCTGGAACTGCCGGTTGATGAAGTGGCGCAGCCGGTGGGCCAGGTTTCCCGGAAAGTACGGGCCGAAGTAGGTCGAACCGTCCTTGACCAGCCGCCGCGTGACGTAGATCCGCGGAAATTTCTCCTTGGTCAGCCTCAAATACGGGTAGGTCTTGTCGTCCCGCAGCAAGACGTTGAAGCGCGGCTTCCACTGCTTGATGAGGTTGTTTTCGAGCGCCAGCGCCTCTTTCTCGTTATCGACCAGGATATAGTCGATGTCGCGGGCCTCCCCGAGCAGCGTGCCGGTCTTGGCATCCGCCAGGCGCTCGTCGGAGAAGTAGCTGCGGACGCGGCTCCGGAGATTCTTCGCCTTGCCGACATAGAGCACCGCGCCGTCGGCGTCCTTGTAAAGATAGACGCCCGGCGCTTGCGGCAGCAGGGCGGCCTTCTCCCGCAGATCCATGTCCCGGAGGTCTCTACTTCCGATTCTAGCCGGGGCGCGGGCTCAGCCGAGCGTCTCGGCGAGGATCTTGTGGGCCTGGCGAAGGCGATGCTCCCGGAGCTTTTCGCGGAGAGCGGGCCGTTTGTTAGCCAGGATGGCCACGGCGAGCAGGGCGGCGTTGACGGCGCCGGCCTTGCCGATCGCCAAGGTGCCGACGGGGACGCCGCCCGGCATCATCACGGTGGACAGCAGCGCGTCGAGGCCTTTCAGCGAGGAGCCCTCGAGCGGCACGCCGAGCACGGGCAGTGTGGTGTGCGCGGCGACGACGCCGGCCAGATGTGCCGCCATGCCCGCGGCCGCGATGACGACCTCGATGCCGCGCTGCTCGGCCGAGCGGGCGTATTCGGCGGTCTCGTCGGGCGTGCGGTGCGCCGACAGGACGCGGCACTCGTGCGCCACGCCGAATTCCTTCAAAGTCTCGGAAGCATGCCGCATTACCTCCCAGTCCGACCGGCTTCCCATCATCACGGCCACCAGGGGAATCGTTTCGTCCGCCATGGCTCCAGATGCGTCACCATAGCACAGTTCGGTCCGCGCCCGGAAGCGGCGGCGATTTTTTCCTTGCTTCAACCACAAATCTTGGTATAGAATCAGTCGAAGTTTCTCCGAATGAAAGTGAGGTGCGCATCATGCGATTTCTGTTTGGTGGCGGGAGCTTCGTGCTCGCCGTGCTGCTGGCCGCCGCGTTGACGGCGCCGGTGGCGGCTCAGGACTACCGCGCCCGCGTCCAGGGCGTGGTGACCGACGCCTCCCAGGCGGTCGTCGTCGGAGCCAAGGTCACTTTGCGGAACGAGAACACCGGCGTCGAATCGACGCGCACGACGAACGAAACCGGCCGTTACTTCTTCGACTTCGTCGAGCCCGGCACTTACACGGTGACGGTCGAGATGGAAGGCTTCACCAAGTTCGTCAGCTCCGGAATTCCGGTTCAGGTGCGCGGCGACGTCACGGTCAACGCGCAGTTGACCCTCGGACAGGTCAGCGAAGCCGTCACCGTGCAGGCCGAGGCGGTCACCGTCCAGTTCAACACGAGCACGATGGAGCTGACGGTGGACCGCAAGATGCTTTCCGAGTTGCCGGTGATGCAGCGGAATCCGTTCACGCTGGCGCTCCTGAATCCCGCAGTGGTCAACCGTTACTGGGACATCGCCCACCGCAACCCCTTCTACATGTGGTCCTCGAGCCAGATCGACGTCGGCGGCAACACCACGACGAAAAACGACCTGCTGCTCGACGGCGCCCCGCTCCAGATCGGCGTCAAGGGTTCCTATGCGCCGCCGATGGACGCGGTGCAGGAGTTCTCCGTGCAGCAGAACAGCGTCGACGCCGAGTTCGGCCACTCGGCCGGCGGGATCATGAGCGTCGGCATGAAATCCGGCACCAACGAGGTCCACGGCACCGTCTACTACTTCGGCCGCAATCCGGCCATCAACGCGCGCACCAACTCGGTGACCAATACGCCGAACCTGGTCCGCAACCATATCTGGGGGTTCACGGCCGGCCATCCGGTGATCAAGAACAAGCTGTTCGGCTTCACCGCCTATGAGGGCTGGCGGAGCCAGGAGCCCAACCAGACCTTCCGCACGATGCCGACCGATCTGGAGCGCACCGGCGATTTCTCGCAAAGCAAAAATATCTTCGGCGGCCTGAGGACGATCTACGACCCTTGGACCACGCAGTTCGACCCCTCGGGCGGCAAGGTGAGCCGCCAGCCCTTCCCCGGCAACATCATTCCGAAAAACCGCATCGACCCAACGGCGGCCCGCTTCATGCAGGACATCTGGAAGCCGAACAACCCGGGCGACGACATCACCGGCTACCGCAATTTCAAGATCGGCTACTCGTGGCCGCAGAAGTACTGGAACTTCTCCGAGCGCATCGACTGGAACATCAACGACAAGTGGAAGATGTTCTTCCGCTATTCGCGCGTACGAACGACGCTCGACCAGACGCAGTACGTCGATTCGCCCGCCATGCCCAACGACAACGGCGGCGTGATGACCAACCGCAACGTGGCGGGCGACACCGTTTACACTCTCAACCCCACGACGGTGATCAACGCCC
>JBBIMZ010000087.1:0-10248 GCA_037444135.1 Solibacteraceae bacterium | reverse complement strand
AAGTGCTGGAGGGGTGAGCGGTGGGCGCCTGGGTGGTGGCGGCGGTGGCGCTGTGGGTCCTGACGCTGGCGGTCTGGACGGCCATCTCGCGCCTGGCGCGATCGGCCGAAGTCGGCCGGATGAAGCAGCGGCTGCTGGGGACCGCCCGGGAGCCGCGGCGAAAGAAGCGCTCGCGGAAAACGCCGGCGCTGATCAGATCCGACGAGACGGGGCGCGAAATGCTGGTGGCGCGCCTGCTGCGCCGCTTCCGCTACGAGGAATGGGCGCGGCGGTTGCTCGAGCAGGCGGGTCTGAAGTGGACGCCGGCGCGGCTGGCCCACGGTTGCCTGGCGATGGTTCTGGCCGGCTATTGGGCGGCCGGACACGCGCTGCCGGCGCGCCACCGGTGGCTGGCGCTGGCGGCGGCGGGGGGGGCCGGCGCGCTTCCTCTGGTCTACGTCTACCGCCGGCGCCGCACGCGCCTGATGAAGTTCGAAGCCCTGTTTCCGGAGAGCCTGGAGTTCGTGGCGCGGTCGATGCGGGCCGGGCACGCCTTCTCGGTATCGCTGGAGATGATCCACCGGGAATTTCCCGAACCGCTGGCGGGCGAGTTCCGGAGGACCTTCGAGGAGCACAACCTGGGTTTGCCGCTCGAGACGGCGCTGGTGAAGCTGAGCGAGCGCGTGCCGTCGATGGACGTGCACTTTTTCGTGGCGGCGGTGCTCTTGCAGCGGCGCACGGGAGGCAATCTGGCCGAGATCCTGGACAAGCTGGCGAGCCTGATCCGGGAGCGCTTCAAGCTCCGGGGCAAGATCCGGGCCATCAGCGCGCACGGGCGGATGACGGGCTTGGCGCTGAGCCTGATTCCGGTCGTGGTGGCGCTGCTGTTGTTCTATTTGAATCCGGACTACGCGCGGTTCTTCTTCACCGATCCGGTCGGGCAGATGATGGCGGCCGTGGCGGTGGCCCTGCAGCTGGTCGGATACGCGGTGATCCGGAAGATCGTGGCGATCGAGATCTAAGCGATGCTGCTTCTCGGCACGGTGCTGGTGTTTTTGGTGGTCGCGGCGGGCCTCTCGCTGGCGGGGCTCCGGCTCTGGGTGCGGCCCAAGGAGGCGCTGGAGCGGGTGACGGGCGCCTCCGTCGAGCCGGCCGAGGCGCCGCCGGTCCATCCGAGCCTGCTGTTCCGGCAGATGATCGAGCGGCTGGGGGCGATGGTGCCGGCCTCGCCGCGCGAGGTGGGCGTCATCCAGCGGCGCCTGATCCGCGCCGGCATTCGAGGCCCGAACGCGCTGAAGATCTTCTATGGCGCCAAGCTCCTGCTCGGCGTGCTGCTGCCGGTGCTGGCGAGCGCGCTCGTGGCGGGTTCCCCGGCCGAGCCGTCGAGCAAGTTTCTGGCCGTGGCCGCCGCGGCGGTGGCCGGCTTTTTCGGCCCGAACGAGTACGTGCGCCGGCGCGCCCGGCGCCGCCAGAGGGAGATCCGCCGCGGCCTTCCGAACGCCCTGGATCTGCTTGTCGTCTGCGTCGAATCGGGGCTGGGGCTGGACCAGGCGATCTTGCAGGTCGCCAAGGAGCTCGAGCACGCGCATCCAAAGGTGAGCGAAGAGCTGGGGATGGTGAACCTGGAGCTGAAGGCGGGCAAGCGGCGGGCCGAGGCGCTGCGGAACCTGGCCGAGCGCACCGGGGTCGAGGACCTGCGCAAGCTGGTGGCGGTGCTGATTCAGGCCGACCGCTTCGGCACGGGCGTCGCCCAGAGCCTCCGGGCGCACTCGGATTTCATGCGGGTGCAGGCGCGGCAGGCGGCCGAAGAGAAAGCCGCCAAGCTGGGCGTCAAGCTGGTGTTTCCGATCTTTTTCTGCATCTTGCCGTCGCTGTTCGTGGTGACGGTCGGGCCGGTGGTGGTGACGATCTATCGGGATCTGATTCCGATGATGCGGAGCTTTGAGAACTAGGCGACGACTCGGGCGTCGATTCTTGTATGGGAAAGGAGAAAAGGTGATGGATTCTTCGATGATTCGAATCATCTGCGCCGTGCTGGCGGTCCTGTTTTTGGGGCTGATCGTGTGGCGCCGCCGCAGCAAAGCCGATGAGTGAACCGGCGCCGGGGCGCCGCGAAGCGCGGGCGCCGACCCTGCGCTTCGCGGGCCGCCCGGCGGCGAGTCGGGAGGGAAGTCATGAGAGACGCAATCAGGCGCCGGCGGTGGATCGCGGCGGCTTTTCTGTGGGCGGCGCTCGCGCCGGCCCGCGGCGCGCCGTTCGGGCGCGTGGTCCCGATCGGGGGGCACGCGGCGGATCTGGCGCTTGATGAGCGCCGGGGAGTGCTCTATGTGGCGAATTTCGGCGCCAACCGGATCGAGGTGATCTCGCTGGCCACGCTGGCGGTGCAGAGTTCGATGAACGTGGCTCCGCAGCCGGCCTCGCTGGCCTTGTCGCCGGACGGCCGCTATCTGCTGGTGGCGCACTTTGGCAATTTCGCCGCGCCGGACAGCCGCACGAACGCCTTGACGCTGATCGACCTGCAGTCGCGAGGCCGCCAGACGTTCGCGCTCGGCGCCCCTCCGCTGGGCGTGGCCTTCGCCATCCACGGCCAGGCGCTGGTGGTGACGGCGGAGGGCTTCTGGTTGTTCGATCCGGTCTCGGGGGCGGCGCGCCAGATTGCGACGATCACGGATCTGGCGGCGAGGACGTTGCCGGCGCCGCCGGCGAACTTTTCCCCGAACATCGTCGCGGCCTCGCTGGCCGCCTCCGGCGACGGCAACCGGATTTACGGACTGACCGAGACGTTCGAGTTCGGCTACGACGCCACGAGCGGGCGCCTGGCGATTCTGAACTATGTCTCCGATCCTCCGCAGGGGCCGCGCGTGGTGAGCGTCAACCGCGACGGCTCGCGCTATCTGGCCGGCTGGGTCTTGCACGGGGCGGCGATCTGGGACCGGGCGGGCGGCGTCTGGAATCTGGCGCAGTTCCCCGAGCCCGAGGGCCTGCTCGATGTCGGAAGCCACGCCATCGATTCGATGCGGGGACTGGTCTACGCCCAGTACGCGCGCAAACCTTCGGAAGGCGGCAACCCGCCGCCCGGCCCGCCGGCGCTCGACGTGATGGACGCCGACAACCTGGCGGTGCTCGAACGGCTCCGCTTGCGGGAGCGCCTGGCGGGCAAGAGCGTGCTCAGCTCGGACGGCTCGATGATGTATGCGATTTCGGAAAGCGGCATAACGGCGCTGCCCGTCGGCGAGCTGGAGCGGGCGCCGCGCCTGAAGGCGAGCGCCGAGCAGGTGCTTCTGGAAGGCCGCTTTTGCGACCGCCGGGTGATGGCGCGCGAAGTGACGCTGTATGATCCGAGCGGCAGCGGCGCCGACTTCAGCCTGTCGGTGAGCGACCCGGGCATCGAGGTGACGCCCCGGACCGGGGTGACGCCGGCCACGGTCCTCGTTCGCGTGGATCCGAACGCGTTTCAGAATCGCAGGGGGACCACCAGCGTTCAGATCACGCTCAGCTCGACGCGGGCCGTCAACGAACCCCGACCGATTCGCGTGCTCGTGAACCTGGCCGAACCGGACCAGCGCGGCACGATCGTCTCGGTGCCCGGCAAGCTGGTGGACATCCTGCCGGATCCGTTTCGCGAGCGCTTTTTCGTGTTGCGCCAGAACACCAACGAAGTGCTGGTCTTCGACGGCCAAAGCTACCAGCAGGTGGCGAGCCTGAAGACAGGCAACACGCCGACTCAGATGGCGGTGACCTTCGACCGGCGCTATCTGCTCGTCGGGCATGACAACTCGCAGCTGGTCAGCGTCTTCGATTTGGAGACGCTCGCCGCCGAGACGCCGGTCCGGACTCCCCCGGGGCACTATCCCCGGTCGGTGGCCGCCTCGGGCAAAGCGATCCTGACCGCCAACCGCGTGGCCGGCCCCAAGCACACGATCGACCGGGTCGACTGGGCGACGCGCACGGCGGTGGAGCTGCCCAGCCTGGGCGTCTGGGAAAACACGATCGACGAGCGCACGGTCCTGGTGGCCGCGCCGAACGGCGCCTCGATCCTGGCGGCGGAAGCCGACGGCAACGTCATGCTGTATAACGCCAATGTCGACTCGTTCACCGTCTCGCGCCGCGACGCCGAGGAGGGCGAGTTACGGGGCGCCTACGCCGCCTCCAGCTACGACCGGTTCATCGTGGGCAACCGGTGGATGAACTCGTCGCTGGTCACCGAGGCCGTCTTTGCGGCGGCGGCCGGGTCCTCTTCCGGGTTCGCCTTCGTCGACGAGTCCGGATTTCTCCTGACGGCGCCGTCGGCGAGCGATCCGGGCGTAATCGCGCGGGTGGATCCGGCCGGCGCGGCGCTTGTCCGGGCGACGCGCACGGCGGAAGCGCCGCTGCTCGGCGACGAAACGTTCCCGTTCACGCGGACCGTCGCGCCGCTCTACGGCCGCCGGGTGATCATCTGCCTGACCACTTCCGGCTTCACGGTGCTGCCCTGGAATTACGACGCTTCGGTGGCGCCGCCGAAGATCACGAGCGTGGTGAACGCGGCCGACTTTACGCCGGCGCTGGCCCCCGGAGGTCTGGTGACGATCTTCGGCGAGGCGCTGAGCCCGGTGAATCTGGCGACGCGCCAGATGCCGCTGCCGGCGGCGCTCGGCGGGAGTTGCCTGACGGTGAACGGCGTGCCGATGCCGGTGCTGTTCGTCTCCGAGCGGCAGATCAACGCGCAGTTGCCTTACAACGTCGACGGCAACGTGACGCTGATTCTGCGCACGCCCGGCGGCGTCAGCGACAACTACAACTTGACGCTTCAGCCGGCGGCGCCGAGCGTGTTCCGCAGCGGCGCGGCCGGACCGCTGACGGGGCTGCCGGCGATCGTCCGGGCGGACAACAATCTGCTTGTGACGCCGGCCAATCCGGTTCGCGCCGGCGAGGACATCGTGATCTACTTGACGGGGATGGGGCGGACTTTGCCCGCCGTCGAAGCCGGAATGCCGGCGCCGGCCGAGCCGCCGGCGGCGGCCGTGATCGCTCCCGAGGTCAGCCTGGGCGGCGTGGGGCTCCCGGTCCGATACGCCGGCCTGACGCCGGGCCTTGCCGGCGTGTACCAGATCAACGCCCACGTGCCTTGGTGGACGCCGGAGGGCAGCGGGCAAGCGCTCACGATCAGGCAAGGAGGCTGGACGACGACCCTACAAGTGCGCGTGGTCAAGTAGCGAGGTTTTCCCGCGCAGGGCACTATTTGGTCAAGGAGAATCATGTCCACAGCGCGAATCCTCATCGCCGGCCTGCTGTTGTGGCCGGCCGGAACCGGCTCGGGGCAGACGGCCGAGTTCGGCTTCGGCTTCGGCGGCAGCTTTTCGGCCGCCAACACCGTGCAGGGGCCGTTCGGCCAGGCCAGCGCCGGGTTCGACCACGGCTTTTCCGCCGGCGTCTGGGGAGGACACAACCACCGATACCTGGGCGGAGAGATCCGATACCTGTACGAACAGGATCGCCTGCGGGTCGCCTCCGGGGCGACGAAAGCGGCCTTTCAAGGCCGCTCTCACGCCGTCCATTACAGCCTCCTCATACACACCAAGCCGGCCGGGTCCAAGACGCGGCCCTTCGTTGCGGCGGGCGCGGGCGTCAAAGGCTACCAGGGCGCCGGAACCGAAGTGCTGTATCAACCGCTTCAGGAGTATGCCCTGCTGACTCGGACGAAGCAGTGGAAAGGATTGCTGGTGTTCGGAGGCGGCGTCAAGTTCGCCCTGAGCCGTCGGCTTCAGCTCCGGGCCGAAGTCTGCGACTACCTCACGCCTTTCCCGGAGAAGGTGATCGCCCCGGCGCCGGGCGCCGCGATCGGCGGCTGGGTCCACAACGTCGTACCCGGTTTCGGACTGGCACTGACCTTTTGAATTTACACCGGCCTGCGGGATTTTCACCGTATAGTGAGAAAGTGCGCCGGTGGTGCCCGTCCCTCATGCTGCTGGGCGCTCTCCTCGATGCGGCGTCGGCCCCAACCGCCCCGGCGGGCGCCGAATTCGTCGGGAGCCAGGTCTGCCGCGCCTGCCACCCCAACGTCTGGCTGAACTTCTTCCGCAACGCCCATTTTAAGAGCATCGCCTCGGGGAGAGAGCCGCCGGAGCGGACCGGCTGCGAAGGCTGCCACGGGCCCGGCCAGAAACACGTCGAGGCCCGCGGAGGGAAGCAGTCCATCCGGGCGTTTTCCCAGATAAAAGCGCGGCAAGTTCTCGAGGCCTGCCTCGCCTGCCACGCCAGGGATGTTCCCCGCGCCGCGATCCGGCGCTCGGCGCACACGCTGGCCGACGTGGTCTGCACGAATTGTCACTCGATTCACCGGTCGCCGGCGCCTCAGTTCCTGCTCGCCCAGAAGCAGGACGAACTCTGTTACGGCTGCCACGCCGACGTGCGGGCGCAGTTCTCACTCCCATCGAGACATCGGGTCAACGAAGGTGTGGTGAAATGCACGGACTGCCATAACCCCCACGGAGCGCAGGTGCCGACTTGGAAGATGGGGCTGCGCCCGCGGATGGTCGAGACCGCGCTCGCCAACGAAGAGCCGTGCTTGAAATGCCATGTCGACAAACGCGGCCCGTTCGCCTTCGAACATCCGGGAGTGCGGGAGGGCGGATGCGGAAGCTGCCACCAGCCGCACGGGTCGATGAACGCCCGGCTGATGCGCCGGCCCGCCGTGTTCACGATCTGCTTGGAGTGCCACACCGGCGCCGGCGGCTTCGGCCGGCAGGCGGACGGCATCCGGCTGCAATCGGCCTCGCACAATATGGCCGATCCGCGCTATCAGAACTGCACGAGCTGCCACGTGCGTATCCACGGCTCGAACAGTTCGGATCTGTTTCTGCGCTGACGATGAGAACCGGTCCTTTCGCGTTCTGGCTTCTGGTCGTGATGCCCGCGGCCACGGGTTGGGGGCAGCCGGTAGTGGCGCCGACGGCCGAGCCTGTCGGCTCGGCGCGGGGCGACAACGTCGGCGAGTACAATCTCGTGAACTCCTGGGAGATCGGCTACCGCGCCCGGGGCGTCGGAGGCAACCTGGAGAAGTACCGGAGCGACGTGAACTTCGGCAATGGTCTCCGGTTGCTGGCGGGCCAGCTGGGCGTGTATTCGCGAGACGGCCGCGGGCGCTATTTCGACGAGCTGGCGCTGTCGGCACAGGGTTTGGGCAACGATCCGTATCAGAGCGCGGTGTTGCGGATTCAGAAGAGCCGGCTCTACCGCTACGATCTCGGCTGGCGGCTGAACGAGTACTTCAATCCCGCACTGGCCGTGAGCGGAGGCCAGCACCGGATCGACACGAGCCGCCGGTGGCAGGATCACGATTTGACGCTGCTGCCTCAATCGCCGCTGCGCCTGCTCGCCGGCTTCAGCCGCAACTCGCAAAGCGGCCCGGCTTTGACGACGCTGAACGTCGACGGCGCTTTCGGGGACGAATTTCCCTTGTTTGCCGACATCCGGAGGCTGCAGCACGAATACCGGCTGGGGGGAGTAGTCGAGGCGGCGGGATGGAGATGGACGTTCGTCCGGAGCTGGGAGAACTTCAAGGAGGACACGGCGTATCGCCGGAATTCGCCTGAGGCGGGCAACAATGCCGCCGACCGGATCTCGCTGGGATCGTTCCGCCGCGACGAGCCTTATCACGGGCTGACGCGGAGCTGGCGGGTGTCGCTGACCTCGGGTGAGCGGCGCCGCTACGGGATCAACGGACGCTTCACATATTCGGGCGGCGAGCGGGCTTTTCTCG
This sequence comes from Solibacteraceae bacterium, assembly GCA_037444135.1. Taxonomy (GTDB): domain Bacteria; phylum Acidobacteriota; class Terriglobia; order Bryobacterales; family Bryobacteraceae; genus CALKXJ01. Next base: position 2,528 of record JBBIMZ010000087.1, on the reverse strand, counting down.
CCGATGAGTCCTATACGGGCACGGACCGTTTCGCCGCCGAACGGAACCGGCAACTGCTGGTGTCAGGAACCGGGCGGCGCCCGGTGGCCACGGGCAACCTGCCGGTGACCCTGCTCATCTCGCCGCGCCTGACCGTGGCCAATCATACGGCCGTTTATCAGGTGCGCATGGAGGGTGACGCGGTGCTCCGCCAGTTCGACAACGCCACGCAGATCCCGGCGCTCGTCTACTTTCAGGCGCTGGGGATCCGGACACTGGTGAACACTGCGGATGTCGATTACCGGCCTTCGGGGCGGCTGGGCCTGTACGGCGGCTACCATTACTCGACACGGCGGATCCGCTCGCGCCAGCGGTTCGCCGTCGACCAGTTCGAGGATCTGACCACGGCCGAGCAGACCAACCGCATTCACTCGGGCCTGGCGGGAGTGCGCCTGAAACCGCTGCGGCCGCTCGCCATCAACCTCACCGGAGAGATCGGACGGGCCGACCGTCCCTTTTATCCGATCAGCGAGCGCCGCTATCAGGCCTTCGGCGCCCGGGCGCAGTACAAGACGAGGACGCTGATGATTTCGGCGTCGGCCGCCTCCAGCTACAATACGAACTCGGTCGCGCTGAGCACGCACAGCTCGCGGGGGCGGAGCTACGCGACCGGCCTCGCCTGGACTCCCTCGAACCGGCTGGCCTTCGATGCCGGCTACGAGAAGGTCCACCTGGACACGCTGTCCGGCTTGGCTTACTTCTCCGCTTCCCGCCTGCTTCAGGGCGAGCGATCCATTTATGTGAGCAATCTCCATAGCGGCCATTTCACGCTCCGCCTGGCGATCCGCAACCGCGTCGATCTCTATCTGGGCTATAACCGCATTCAGGATGCCGGAGACGGTCGCGCCGCTCCGGCCGCTCCCCCGGCGGGCGCCCCGGCCGGTTCGGAGCTGGCCGCGTTTCGCGCGGCCCAGACCTTTCCTGTCCGGTACCAATCGCCTCTGGCGCGCCTTTCGGTGCGGATTCGCGAGAAGCTGCGCTGGAATGCCGGCTACCAGTGGTATGGTTATGCGGAGGAGTTCTCGCTGCTCGAAAATTACCGGGCTCACACCGGTTATGTGAGCCTGCTCTGGTCATTTTGAGCGATGGACACGCGCTACGCACCCTTCAACATCACCACGGGCGTCGCGTTGCTACTGACGGCATGGGTCGCCGCCGCCCGGGCGCGCGGCGTGCGCGAGAGTAACTGGCCCCTGCTTTATTATTTCGGAATCTTCCTATACAGCAACTTCTATCCCGGCTATCTCGAGCCCCGGTGGATCTACGCCGGCTTGGTCGCAGCCCTTTTCCTGCGCTTCGAGTTCATGGGCGGAGCCTTCCTGAAGCTCGTGCGGGCGGTTGAATATATCATCCTGGGATTTTTTCTCTACACGTTCGCCACGACGCTGGCGCTGTGAGCGCCGGCCGCCCCGCTCTAAAACAGCAGCCGCAGCCCGAACTGCACCAGCCGCGGGTTGTTGTACTGACCGCTGATGACGCCGAAATTCGGATTGCCCAGCGCCCGGCCGGGATAGCCGAACTGCACCCGGTTGAACAGATTAAAGATCTCCGCCCGGAACTGCATGGCCAACTTCTCGGCCCACACTTGCGTGTTCTTGAACAAGGCGAAGTCGAAGTTGTTAGTGCCGTGAGAGGTCACGTCGGGAACCGTCCGGCTGAGATTCCCGAAGGTGAAGGCCGGCGGGGCGACGAATTGCGAGGTGTCGAACCACCGGTTCAGCCGCTGCTGAGCCGGGCCGGTGAGCCGCGCGCTCTTGCCGGTGCTGTCCGGACGGGAGCCGCCGCCGAAGGAGTTCGTGCGGTTGACGGCCATCGTCATACCGAGCGGAAAACCTGTCTGGAAGGTCGTCACGCCGTTGAGGCCCCAGCCGGAGATCAGCTTGTCGGCGACGCCGGAGACGTTGCCGGCCAGGCGTTGTCCGCGGCCGAACGGCAGGTCGAGGACGTAGCTGATCACGAGGCGATGGCGCGCGTCATAGTTGGCAAGCGAACGCTCGAGCCGCAGGTTGTTGTTGTTCTGCGGAGCAAAGCCGCCCCCCGGTTCCAGCCACCCGGTCAGCGTATCCGTGTCGGTGATCAGCTTTGCCCAAGTGTAGGCGAGCAGGATGCTGCCGCCCTGGCTGAAGCGCTTTTCGCCTTTGACTTGCAGCGAGTGGTAGATCGAGTTGCGGTTGGCCGGTGCGGCGACGGCGACGCTGGTGTAGTGCGGGAAGGGCCGCAGTAACTGGCCCTGGGCGACGGTGCGGGCGGCGAGGCTGCCGGTGGTGATCTGGCCGAAGAACGGATTGTCCACTTGCCGTTGCAAGTCGGCGCCCAGACTGAGGAACTGGTCGGGCAACTGGTTAATCTGCTGCGTGTAGGCGGGCAGATGCGTTCCCTTCGAACCGGCGTAGGCCGCCTCGACTACGGCGCCGGACGGAACCTCCCGCTGGATGCTGAAATTCCACTGCTGCACCGTCGAATACGGGTCACACGGAAGGGGCGCCTGG
>JBBIMZ010000086.1:2149-10331 GCA_037444135.1 Solibacteraceae bacterium | reverse complement strand
GGCGATCAGAGCGCCCTGATGCAACATGTCGTGGCGGTAGGAGTTGATGGCGAACATGCAGTCGCAGTGCAGCCGCTGGGTGTTCTCAGCCAGGTTGGCGGCGTAGGTGCTGATGCCCATCACGGGAACGGCCACCTTGACGCGCGGGTCCACCGCGGCGGTGAACCAGGTCATGGCCGCGCCGCCGGAGCGCCCCGTCATCCCGATGCGTTCGCGATCGACCTCCGGACGCGTCTCGAGGTAATCGAGCGCCCGCATGGCGTTCCACACCTCGACGCCGGCAGGCGTGTAGCCGCGCGCGTACCAGTCGTACATCTCCTGGTTGAAGACGCCGTGGTGCAGGGCAAACGTCTCGGCGATCTGGATCGAGTCCAGCAGGAGGGCGACGTAGCCGTTCTTGGCGAGCGAGATGCCGTGCCGCTGGTACCTGGTCTTGTCGCCGTAGGGCGAGTAGGAATGGCCGCAGACATAGACGACCGCCGGGAGACGCCCTTCACGCTGTTTGGGAACGTAGAGATTGGCGGTGACGTAGATTTTGGGCAGGCTCTCGAAGGCGATCTTTTCGATCACGTAAGCGCCTTTGTCGAGCTTGCCGGTGATCTGCACGTTCAACGGCGTCCGCTCCGGCCAGGGCAGCAGGCCCAGCATGTCGCGGAGCTCTTCGCGCCGCCGCTCGCGCACCGCTTCCCAGCGCTCGCGCGAGGCCAGCTCCTCGCCGGCCGCGTCCGTGATCGCCCGCGCCTGCCGCACCAGCGCCTCCATGGTCTGGCGCTTGCTCGCCAGGAGGCGTTCGAGAGCAGCCGCTTCCTCCTGCGCGCCGGCCGGCAAGGGGAGCCACACGAGCCATAACCAGGACAGTCGCCTCATGGGGTGATTATTTCACCGATTCCGTCCATAATGTGAGTGTGAAACGCTTCCTCGAGGATCTCAGGGAACAGATCGACACCATCTTTCGTGAAGACCCCGCCGCCCGGAGCGTCCTCGAGATCCTGCTCTGCTATCCCGGCTTTCACGCCATCATGGCCCACCGGGTCGCGCACCGGCTCTACCGGGCCGGCATCCCTCTGCTGCCGCGGCTGATCTCGCAGATCAGCCGGTTCCTCACGGGCATCGAGATCCACCCCGGCGCCAAGATCGGCCGCCGGTTCTTCATCGATCACGGCATGGGCGTGGTGATCGGCGAGACGACGGAGATCGGCGACGACGTGCTCTTATATCAGGGGGTAACGCTGGGCGGCACGGGAAAGGAGAAGGGCAAGCGCCATCCGACGATCGGCAATCACGTCGTCATCGGCAGCGGCGCCAAGGTGCTAGGCAACATCACCATCGGCGATCACGTCAAGATCGGCGCCGGCTCGGTGGTCGTCAAGTCCGTGCCCGACCATTCGACCGTCGTCGGCGTTCCCGGCCGCGTGGTGCGGCGGTACGGGGAGCCGCTCACCGACGCGGAAGTTCTCGAACATGGCCGGCTCCCGGATCCGGAAGGACAAGCGATCGAGGAACTCACGCGGCGGATCGAGCGGCTCGAGGACGAATTGCAGGCGCTCAAACAGCAAACCGTGGAGCGCCTGGCCGGGAGAGATTAGCGTCAACCAAGCCCGGTCGGATCAGGACTTGGCGCCTTTGACGTGGCACTTGTTGCAGTTGCCCTTCGATTCGAAGGACGCCCCGCCGGCATGGTGGCAGAAGCCGCAAGAGGTCTTGGCTTCCTCGGCGGGACGGTGCATCTTTTCCTTGAAATTCAGCGGGGCCTTGGCCGACTGGGGAAACAACTTGTCATGGCACACCTTGCAATCGTTCTTGGCGCGTTCGACGTGCTTTTTGTGATCGAACGTCACGTTCCCCATCTTGGACTGAAAGATCAGCTTCTCGGGGGCTTCGGCGGCCACCACGGCCAGGCAAACTACCAAAGAAAGACACAGCAAAAAGGCGGCTACAGCTTTCATTGCATCGCTCCTGTTCAGTTGTCGACAGCATCCGAACCACCAGGTTCGAATTCCATTTCAGGATAGTACAATCCTGATTCTTTTCTCAAGATCGAGCTGTGGCCGGCTCGAAAAAGCTGAGGCAGTTGTCACCCTGGCGCAGCAAGCGACGGCGCACGAGGCTTCCGTATTGCTCACGCAGAGGCTGGCGGCGGGCGTGTTGCACGACCACGAGCGGCGGCGGGTCGGCGCCCAGCCGCTCGAGGGCGGCCTCGTATTCGGCCGTCAGCTCGTAGGGCGGATCGAGGAAGACGATATCGCCGCGCAAGCGGCCCAGAGCGGTGACCGCCTTGGCGCAATGAATCTCGAAGCCCCCGGTGACGCCGAAGGAACGCAGATTCTCCCGAATCCGCGCGATGGCCGAGCGTTTCCGCTCGATAAAGATCACGCGTGCCGCGCCGCGGCTGAGGGCCTCGATGCCGACCGCCCCGGTGCCCGCGTACGCATCGACGAAGACGCAGCCCGCCAGGCGCGGCGCCAGCACGTTGAAGAGCGCCTCCCGCAGCCGGTCCGGCGTCGGCCGGACGTCCAAGCCCGGCAAGCTTCGGATCCGCCGGCTCCGAAACTCTCCGCCGATGACCCTCATGCGCCCGCCAGCCGCCTCCTTCAACGGCGCGTCTGTGGCGAAGGCCCGCTGCCTCCGATGTAGCCCAGGCTGCGAAGACGTTCGATCGCCTTGGGGTCGAGCGAGGCGGGTTGACCGCGCCCGATCAGCGGCCGCACCTGATCCTGGGCGGCGATCCAGCGGCGAATTTCCTCCGCCAGCCGTGCCGCCTCCTCGGGGAAGCGCCCGGCCACATTCTGTTTCTCGGCCGGGTCGGTCCGCCGCTCGTAAAGCTCGATCGGAGCGAGGCCGGCGCGCTTGGCCCGGCTCCGGGAGATGAGCTTCCACCGGCTGTCGATCAGTGCGAAGCTGTCGGTCGCATTCTCCGGAACGAAGCCTTGCGGATTCGGCCTGGCGGGCTTCGAAGCCGCCACATACCCGTTACGCCGGAAACTCCCGCCCCGCAACAGCGGCGCGAGGCTCTGGCCCTGAACCACGCCGTCGGCGCGCAGGCCGAGCAGATCGAGAAGCGTTGGAACCAGATCGAGCAGCGACACCGGCTCGGTGATGCGCGCCGGGCGCGGGAGCAGCTTCGGGTTCCACATCAGAAACAGCGCGTGGAGGAGCTCCTGATAGAGCGAATGGCCGTGCGCCGTAAAGCCGTGGTCCCAGAATTCCTCTCCATGGTCGGAAACGACGACGAGCAGAGTCTGGTCCAGGACGCCGAGCTGTTTCAGCTTATCCACGAGCGCGGCGAGGCTGGCGTCGGCGAAGGCGATTTCGGCGTCATAGCGGTCGATGGCCTGCCGGAGGAACCGTCCCGGGTCCAGGCCGCGGGCCTTCACGGCCTCCGGCGTGAAGACGGCGCCGCCGCCATACTGCCGCAGGTCGTGCAGGGCCGAGTAGTTGCGGTCGAACTCTTTCGATTCGGCCGGGTTCGCCCACTTCTCCTCGAAGCCCGGCGGCGGGCGGTACGGCGCGTGGGGATCGGTGACGTGAGCGTAGACGAAGAACGGCTCGTCGCGGTGACGCTCGAGCCATGGAAACAACACGCGGTTGAGCGCCGCCGAATCGGTCCCGCGGTCACCCGCCTCCGTCCGCACGCGGTGCACGGCCGGATATTCCATCAGGTAATCGCAGCCGCGCTCCAGACCGCTGGCGCGTCCGGCAAACGGGTTAGTGACGATGCTCGCCGTGACCCAGCCGGCGGCGCGCAGGCGCTCGGCCAGCGTGCGCGCCCCCGGCGGAATCGTCGCCGTTTCGCTGTCGATGCCGAGCGTGTAGGCGTGGAGCGAAGTCAGCAGCGAAGGCACGGAAGCCTTCGTCCACGGGGCCGGCGCCTGGGCGTCCTCGAAGACCACGCCCGAGCCGCCCAGCGACTTGAGAAAGGGGGTCGTGTCGCGTCCGTAGCCGTAGAGGCTCGTGTGGTCGGGACGCAGCGAGCAAATCAAGTAGAGGAGGACGTTGAGACGCCGGGGCAGCCGCGTCGAAGTCAGCAGGGGATTGGCCCACAGGCCGACCGCGCCCGGCTGCGGCGAGCTGCTCTCGAAGACGAGCCGGAGCGTCTGGCCGGCATAGCGCGTAAGGTCCACTGCCGCATCCTGCCAGGCGGACGGATCCTTCACGGTGGCCTCGAACAGCGTCTCGGCCGCGCCGCCCGCCTTGACGCGGAAGGTCACCGGACGGCCGGACCCCGCAATGCCCATTCCGAAGTGAAGCCTGCCGCCTTCCGGCACGCGGACTTCCCATGCCAGAGAGGCGGGCGTGTGCGCGTAAAGCACGTTGCGAAACTCGTCCTGCTTGCCGAGAAGCTGCCGGCCCACAGACTGGGTGAACGCGGCGCGCCGCGGGATCAGCTCGATGAAGTCGATGGCTACGGGCGCGAACAGGTCGTCGGTGGGCATGATCGCCAGCGGGTAGCCGAGTCCCGGCGTCGCGATGTCCAGATCGAACCGGTAGACGCGCCACTCGAGCGGCGGCGCCAGCCTGCGGCGGTACTCGTGGGGCCCGATCTTGATCTTGATTTCGCGGCCGCCCTCGGCGGCCATGCGGATCGCCACCGTGTCGTAACGGCTCCAATCGACGGCGGTCTTTTCCGGGATCAGAATCACCGGAGTGGAGCCTTCGCCTTTGAGGACCATCTGCCCCGGCGGGCGGAAGCCCATGCGGCCGCGCAACAGCCGCCAGGTGATGTTCGGATCGGAAAAATCCCACCGGACCGGCTCGGCGAGCCGCGCCGCGCTCGCTTCGGCCGGCGCGCTGATCTGCGCCTCTTCGAGGCGGTCATCGAACCGGTAAAGGGAGAAGAGCTCTTTCACCGGCGGCGGCTGGGACGGCCGCCGGCAGCCAGGCGTGAGCGCAACAACCACGGTAGCGGCAAGCAGGGGAAGGCGCAGCACTCCAGCGGGCACTATCCACTACTGTAGCCTGCCCCGACCCCGCGCCGCCTCACGCGTAAGCCTCGGGCAAATTCGATTCCGGAACGAAGACCATCGCGCCGACCGGCGTCGTCAACAGGACAAGCTCTCCGTGGCAGGCGCCCGCGACGAAGAAGCCCTCGTATCCCGCGGGCGGTGTAATCTCAGTAACGGCCTGCCTCTCGAAGGCCGCGCCGCTCGGGCGCAGCAGGTAGAGCTGGTAGCGGTCCTTCGAACGCGCCGCGTCCGGGTGCGAGACGGCGATCAGCACGCGGCCGCCGGAGAGCAGCGCGAGCCCCATCGCCCTCGCGGGACGCTCGAATCCCAGCGGGGCCAGGGGCCGGACGATCCGGCCTCGGCCATCCAGCTCCACAAACCGAAGGTTATCCCGGTCGAGCATGCCGATGCGACCGTCGCCGGCAACCACGTCCCACTCGATCGGCTCCGGATCGCGCCGGGTCGGCCGCAGCAGGCCGATGGGCGCTGCCTTGCCCAGCAACACCCCCTCGGGGGAGTAAAAGCGCAAAACGTGGTAGCCTCCGATCTCGTTCAACTGCTCGTCGATCTCGCGTCCCACGCACACGAGCCGCCCGTCGGGCAAGAACACGGGGTGAACCGCTCCGAATGGATTGGTCCGGACGATCCGTTTGATGGCGCCCTGAAGATCGCTGAACACCAGCAGGTTGGCGTACCGGCCGTCGCTCGCCCGGGCTTCCACGGCGGCCACCAGGGTGCGGTCGGCGGAAACGGCGAGATGGAAGACGCCGAGCACTGCGGCGTCCGGCAGCGAGAGGCGAAATGACGCGACGACGTGGCCGCGGGCATCCAGGATCGTGATGGTCCGCCGGTCCGCATCGCTGACGGGCAACTAACCGTTTTGGAAGGGGCAAAAGTGCCGCCCGCCCAAATCGATCGCCAGCAGCGCTTCCCTCCTCGAACCGGTCTCGAACCCACGAGCGAGCGTAAACGGCCAGGCGGAAAGTGTGGAGAGCAGGGTTCTTCTGGTCATACCCGGACCCTCTCCCTCGATACTAATGGAAAAAAAGAGCGCGGTGACCAGGAACCGCGCTCGCCGGAATTTTCGGGGGCGCCCAGGACGCGGGCGCCCCCCTCGTCGAGGCTCGGTTAGAACTCCACCCGGAGAGAGAACTGAATGATGCGCGGCTGGTTGAGCTGCCGGCTTAGGTCCTGAAGGCCGGTGCTCCCGCTCGGCGGAACGTCCACCGGATGGTTGAAGGCGTTGAAGAAGTCGGCGGTGATCCGCGTGCGGATGCGCTCGGTAATGCTGATGTTCTTGAACAAGGCCAAGTCCGTGTTCCAGGAACCGGGCCCGCGGAAGAAGTTCCGGGCGTTCCAATTCAGCATGTCGGTAATCGAGGTGTAGCGGACCGTGCCGTTGGCGAGCACCATCGGGATGCGGTTGTCGAACCGGTCGCCGACGGGCTTGAGCACGCGCTGGGACCGATCGACCGGCACGAGCTGCTGGAGCGCCGCCTGGTCGACGCCCGTAGCCAGCCGGGGATCGAAATCGCCGCGGAACCAGAGGCGCTGGCGGCGGCCAAAGATGTTCATCTCCAGACGCTGATCGGCATCGAGCGTCGGATCGCCGAACAGGTAGCGGCTCGCGTCGACCCCCATCCACATGCCGCTGCGCCAGTCGCCGATGAAGGCGATCTGCCAGCCGCCGATCAAGTGATTGACGGCACGCGAGACGCCTGTGCCGAACCGTTTGCCGCGGCCGAACGGCAGGTCCCAGATTCCGTTGAAGCGGATCCGGTGCGCGGGCACTTCGACCGAGTTGGCGTAGCCGAGCCGCAGCCGTTCCTCTTCGGTGAGCTTGGGGTTTCCGAGGATCAGGTGCGTCTCCGGGACGGCGTAGGCCGTCGAAGAACCGCTCGCGTTGATGCCGCTCGAGCCGAAGTTGAAGCCGCCGGTGTCGGTCGTCGTCATCACGCGCGAGAAGGTGTAGAAGAACTGGTAAGCCAGGCCGCTCGAATAGCGGCGCTCGACCTCCAGTTGCGCTGAATGGGCGTTCGAGAAGCCGTTGTGGCGCACCGGAGCGTTGCAGCAGCCGCTGGTCCAGTTCGGGTTCAGCCGGCGCAGGTCGGGATTGGCGGAGGCCTGCAGGCCCGTACGCCTCTGGTAGTTGTACTCGGACTCCGGGTCGTTCCAGCGCCAGCGCTGCTCCAGGTTGCTGCCGTGGTTGCCGATGTAGCTCAGGCGGAGGGCCGTCTCCTTCATCAGCTCCCGCTCGAACGTGACGTTCCACTCCTGCATCTGATTGTCGCTCCACTTGCGATGGTCCCACGGCATCATCGCCTGCGCGCGGCTGGAGATGCCGACCGTGCCGACGATGTCGACGGTGGCTTTGCCGATGAAATCATCGGGAGCCGGCACGCGCGAAAGGGCGTAGTTGTCGATCGCGCCCTGCTTGTTGCTCAGGTTGTTGGTGAACCGGAGGTTGAGCGGCGGGTTAGTGCGCGAGCTTTGCAGGATCTGTGACAAAGGCATCGTCCAGTAGTAGATCCCGTAGCCGCCGCGCAACACCCAGCGGTCGGAAATGCGGAAGGCCGCTCCCAGCCGCGGAGCGAAGTTATTGTTGTCGGCAGGGAGCAGCCCGGACGGGAAGCCGATCGAGTTGGCCGTCGTCCACGTCAAGCCCCGGGCGGCCCAGGACTGGAGCACCGCGGGCGGAATGCCGGGAATATCCTCCATGCGCGTGTCGTGCGGCGTGATCACCTCCATCTTGCCCGCGTAGTTGTACAGATCGAGGTTCACCAACCGGTCGAACTTTTCTTTGTAGACCGTCCACTTGTCCCAGCGCAGGCCCAGTTCGAGCGTCAAGCGCTGGTTAACTTTCCAGCTGTCCTGAATGTACAGGCCGATCTCTTTCTGCTGGAAATAAAAGTAACCGCGGTTGTACTGGTTGGAAAGATACGTCGGCAGGCCGAGCAGCATGCCGGCAAAACCGGAGCCGGTGAAGGAGACGCGCTGCTGCTCCTGCGGATCGTACAGCGCCGTCCAGTCGCCGTAGAAGTCGTGCGAACCCTGAGCCTGCTGGAGTTCCCGCACGTTGTTATACTCCTGGCGCCCTTTGAAGCCCGCCTTCACCGTGTGCGTGCCCTTGATCCAGGTGACGTTGTTTTCGAGCTGGTAGGCGGTCAGGTGCTGATTATGACGGTTGTCCGCGTCCCAGCAGCCGTAATAGAAGAACGGGCTTTCCGAGCAGATCGTGG
>JBBIMZ010000086.1:0-2111 GCA_037444135.1 Solibacteraceae bacterium | reverse complement strand
TGTCGGACCAGTTGCTGTCTTAGGCAAGCGTGCCTGAGCTGTTCTTGATCCTGTTGGCCGACGCCTGTAACTCATAGAGCAGCGTCGGCGAGAAGACGTGATTCCAGCGCGTGAAGACGGACCGCAACGTCGTGTCCTGGCGCCCGGTGCCGCCGGCGTTGGTCGAACCCGGCGGAGGATAGCCGTAGCGGCCGCCGAAGAGCTTGAAGGGCCGCCGCGCCTCCGTGTACCGGCCGGAGAGATTGTCCTTTTCCGAAAAGACGTGGTCGCCTTTGAGCGTGTAGGTGTTCAGGTCGAGCGTCTGGGGGTAGTAAGTCTCGAAGTTGGCCTCCAGCCAGGGATTGCCGCCGGCGTTCGGCCCGGCCGGCAAGGCGGACACGCTCTTCATGACGCCGGCGATCGGAGCGATCCGGCTCGACGGAATCCGGTTGCCCGGGAAGGGCGTCCGCGTGCCCGCCGGCTGCGTCGTCAGCGGGTCGTAAATCGTCAGCGGGACGTTATCGGCGTCGACCATGGTCGAGAAGTCGCCTCCCCAGATCGCCTCGGTCGGCACTTGGGTCCGGGCAAAGCGCGCTTGGCGCTCCCGCTGCCCTTCGTAGGCGGCGAACCAGAACGTCTTGTTCTTGATAATCGGCCCGCCGGCCGAAGCGCCGAATTCGTTGCGGATGTACTGGGGCGGCGTGTCGAAGAAATCCTGGCGCTGGCGGGCGCGCAGGCCGCCGAAATTGTTGCGGTGCGTCCAAAACAGGCTGCCGTGGATCTCGTTGGTGCCGCTCTTGGTCACCAGCGTCATCGTGGCCGGCCGCGAATACTGGGCGCCCGAGCCGCTGGTTTCGATCCGGAACTCCTGGATCGTGTCCAGGCCCGGCTGGACCGGCCGCAATCCACCCCCGAACCGGTCCATAAAGGAGATGCCGTCCAGCAGGATGTCGGCCGAACCCACCTTCATGCCGTTGACGCGCGGATTGCCGCTGCCCTCGACGCCGGGCGTCAGGTCGAACAAGTTCGCCACGAAGCGCCCGTTCAGCGGCAGTTGCTGGATCCGGAGCGCATCCTTGACGTCGCCGACCTCCATGCCGACGGTCGAAATCACGGGCGCGGCGCCGGTCACCTCCACGACGGTGTCGACCGTGCCGACTTCCATCCGCGGGTCGATGACGGCGGTCTCGCCGGCCTGTAAGAGGAAGGTGCCCGAGAATTTCTTGAAGCCGGAGGCCTCCACCGTCAGCGTATACGGCCCGATGGGGACGCTGGTGAACACATAAATGCCGACGGCGGAGCTCTCCGACCGCCGCTGCACGCCCGTAGCCTGATGGGTCAGCACGACGGACGCGCCGGGGATGGCGGCGCCGGTGGCGTCAAGCACAGTGCCGCGGACAGTGCCTAAGCCGGATTGCCCTGCGGCCGGCGTCGCCAGCAAGGCGAAGAGCGCCAGCACGGACAGAGTCGAACTCGCGAAAGCGCGAAACATGTTTGTCATCGGATTCCTTTCTGCGGCCGAGCGCCGCTGAAGGTGAATGAGCCTGGCCGCTTGTCGAACCTGGAGAGAACTTCCTTGCAGTGCGAAGCAAAGCCCCCTCGACCTCACATGTACTCAAAAAGATCCTCAAGCAGGATACTCGAAAACGTAACGGTTGTCAATGGCCGGCGCCCGGTCCGATTGCGTTCAGCCTGAAAAAAAGCTTGCGCCGTCCGCGCCGGCTCGCCTAGCATGGAACAGAAGTGAGAAAAGTCGCCCATTGCCGCTTGGCGCCGGCCCGGGCCAACCGGGCCATCGTCTTGCGGCTGCTGCGCCGGCATCGGCGGCTGGCGCGCGTTGAGATCGCGCGCCGCACCGGGCTCTCGGAAGCCTCCGTTTCGCGGATCGTCGCCGAGCTGGCCGCCCGCCGGCTGGTGAAGGAGGAGGGTCCGGCACGCTCCACAGGCGGCCGTCCGGCCGTGCGCCTACAGCTCGACGACGGGTACTTCTGCTCGATCGGAGTGGACGTCCACAGTTGGGAAACCACCATCGCAGTGGGTACGCTGTGCGGGCGCCTGCTCGAGACCGCGCACTTGCGCACGCCCGCCGAACCTCGCCGCGTGCTCGAGTCGATCGCCCAGCGGGTATCGGC
>JBBIMZ010000085.1:0-10345 GCA_037444135.1 Solibacteraceae bacterium | reverse complement strand
CCCGGAGGAGATGGGCCGGACGGTCAGGCCCAGCGAATCGCGGAACAGCTCGACGGCCGCGGTCACATCTCGGTCGGCCACGTCCAGTAACACCGAGGCGCGCAGTTTCCGGATCGCCGGGAAGGCGCGCGCGGCGGAGACGACGTCTTCGAAACGCGTTGAGGAGACCCCCGCCACGGGCATCCCTTTGGCCAGCGCACGCGGGTAGAGGCCGAGAAAGCGGCCCGTGCCGCCATAGAGATCGTCCACCAGGAGCGTGGGCCGGCCGGAGAAGGCGAACACATCGGCGGCGTCCGAGGGGATGCCGAACAGGTAGACGAGGTAGCCGTCGGCGCCGCCCGCCTCGAGGAGCGGCCGCGCCTCGGCCGCGGTCCTGGCGGTGGCGACGGTGAAGTCGATGTCGGGGCAGGCGCGGCGCAGCCGGTCGGTCGTCGCAGCCTTGCGCGCCTCGTAATCGTAGCCCTGATAGGGCCAACCTTCCAGCTTCGGGTCGGGATGGGTGTAGACGAGATGAACCTTCGCCCGTACGGCGGGAACCAGCGCGGCGGCGTTTGCCGTCAGAGCGCCGGCCACTGCCTGAGTGGAACAGCCGGCGCAGGCGGCGGCGCCCGCGCAGCGGGCCAGGAACTGCCGCCGGCTGGGGAGATGGTAAAACAGGGGAAGTCCGTCCATAGGATAGACGCACCTGAAACTCCATATTACGCCGGGCGCAGCCTCCCCGCTCCCGCTGCTAGAATATGACCACCGGTGGATCATTCCGCTCTGAAGGTCTTCCTCGCCGTCGCCGGCCAGCGCAGCTTCTCACGCGCCGCCGAAAGGCTCCGCCGGACGCAACCGGCCGTTTCGCTGGCGGTGAAGCGGCTCGAGAACGAGCTCGGCGAGAAGCTGATCGACCGCTCCGCCAAGGAGATCCTGCTGACCGACGCCGGCAAGATCGTCCTCGACTACGCGCGGCGCTTCGAGAATCTCGAGCGCGAGCTGGCGAACGCCCTGGCCGAGCTCCGCGACAACTCGGCCGGGCAGCTGACCATCGGCGCCAACGAGTCCACGACGCTCTACCTGCTGCAACACATCGTCCGCTACCGGCGTCTGTACCCCCGGGTGAAGGTCGAAGTGCGGCGAAGCCTCTCCAGCAGGATTCCGGCGCAGTTGCTCGACGGCGATCTCGAACTGGGCGTCATCAGCTACGAGCCGCAGAGCGACGAGCTGGTTTCGACGGTCATCTACACGGACCGTCTGGCTTTCGTGGTGTCGCCCGAGCACCGGCTGGCGGGCCGCCCCTCGGTCAGCATCACGGAGCTGGGCATGGAGACTTTCATTGCTCACAACGTCGTCAGCCCCTACCGGGAGATCGTGCTCCGCGCCTTCGAGCGCCACAAGGTGAGGCTGAACATGGACGTCGAGATGCCCACCGTCGAGACGATTCGAAAGATGGTGCAGCGCAACGAAGGAGTGGCCTTCCTGCCCAGGATGTGCGTCGAGCAGGAGTTGCGGCAGGGAACGCTCTGCGAAGTGCGGGTCGAGGAGCTGAACGTCGAGCGGAAGATTCGCCTGGTCTACCCGGCGCGCCGGGCGCTCAGCCACGCGGCTCGGGCTTTCCTGGAGGTGGTTCAGGCGGAGGCCGAACCGGCGCGGTAACCCGGGAGCGATTCCGATCGAATCTGGAAAGGGAAGTGGAGTGTCGAGCTACTATCACGAAGAGGATTTGGCGCGATTTGCGGAGATGGGCGAGCACGCCCCCGAGCTGTGGAACAAGTTCCAGCAGTGGTACTCGGCGGTGTTCGCCGAGGGGGCGCTCACGCAGCGGGAGAAAAGCCTGATTGCGCTGGCCGTGGCGCATGCGGTGCAGTGCCCCTATTGCATCGACGCGTACACGGAAGATTGCCTGGAAAAAGGCGCCGATCTGGCGCAGATGACCGAAGCCGTCCACGTGGCGGCGGCGATTCGCGGCGGGGCGAGCCTGGTCCACGGCTTGCAGATGCGCAACGCCGCCAAGCGGCTCAGCATGTAAGGAAAGGAGCGGGAGGGGAAGATGGCGACGCTGGCGGGGACGCGGCATCCGCTTGCCAGTCCGGCCGAACAACTGCGGATTCTCAACCAGCCGCTCGGGCGCCGCAGCTTTGAAGAGGCGCTGGCCGCCTCGGGCCTGTATCCGCTGACGGCCGCCGGAATTCAGGTCCTCCAGATCAACGTGGGCAAGCTCTGCAACCAGACTTGCCGGCATTGCCACGTCGACGCCGGCCCGGACCGGCGCGAGATGATGACGCGCGAGACCGCTGAGCTGTGCATGCGCAAGCTGGCCGAAACGGACATTCCGACGGTGGACATCACCGGGGGCGCGCCGGAGCTCAACCCCAACTTCCGGTTCCTGGTCGAGGAGTCCCGGCGTCTCGGCCGGCACGTCATCGACCGCTCGAACCTCACCGTGCTGCTGCTGCCGTCGCAGGCCGATCTGGCGGAGTTTCTTGCGCGGCACCAGGTCGAGGTGGTCGCCAGTCTGCCCTACTACACGCCCGAGCGCACCGACGCGCAACGCGGCGAACGCGTCTTTGCGAAGTCGATCGAAGCTCTCCGGCTGCTGAACCGCCTCGGGTACGGCCTCGACGGCTCGCCGTTGCGGTTGAACCTGGTCTACAATCCCTCGGGCGCCTTCCTGCCCCCGGCCCAGCACGCCGTCGAAGCCGACTTCCGGCGCGAACTGCGGCGGCGCTGGGGCGTCGAATTCCACCGCCTCTACACGATCACCAACATGCCGATCAGCCGGTTCCTCGAATTCCTGGTGAGCACCGGCAACTATGAGCGGTATCTCGACAAGCTCGTCCGCGCCTACAATCCGCAGGCGGCCGCCGCCGTCATGTGCCGGTCGACGCTTTCCGTCGGCTGGGACGGCAGGCTCTACGATTGCGACTTCAATCAGATGATCGAGCTTCCCGTGGCCGCCGGCGCGCCCGGCCATATCCGCGATTTCGACTACGCCGCCCTGGCGCAGCGGCGCATCGTAACGGGCGTCCACTGCTACGGTTGCACGGCCGGCGCCGGCTCGAGCTGCGGCGGAGCGACGGTGCCGGCCTGACGGTGGTTGCATCCGGTCGCGACGGGATGATACCTTGGACCTCGCTATGGCCAGGAGTCGAATCACGCGCCGGCGCCTTCTGAGGGCAACGGCCCTGGCGCTGGCGGCATCCGGCAGCCGGGCGCGAGCAGGCCAGGCCGGCGTTACGCAGGGCGTCCCCGTCGTCCTCGACACCGACACCTACAACGAAATCGACGACCAGTTCGCGATCGCCTACGCGCTGCGGTCGCCCGAAGCCATGACCGTCGAGGCGATCTACGCCGCGCCGTTTCACAACGACCGCTCGAGCGGCCCGGGCGACGGCATGGAGAAGAGCTACGACGAGATCCTGCGCGTGCTCGAAGCGCTGGGCGACACCCGCCGGGATTTCGTGTTTCGCGGGTCCAAGCGGTTCATGGCGGGCCCGTGGAAGCCCGTGGACAGCCCCGCCGCGCGGGATCTCATCCGGCGGGCGCTGGCCGCGCGCCAAGAGCGGCTGCACGTGGTGGCCGTGGGCGCGCCCACCAACGTCGCCTCGGCGGTCGTGATGGAGCCGCGGATCAAGGAGAAGATCGGCGTCGTCTGGCTCGGCGGCCAGCCCTATGATTCCGACAGCGCGCGCGAGTTCAACCTCCAGCAGGACCCGCACGCCTCGCGCGTCCTGTTCGACACCGGGATCCGGCTGGTGAACATTCCCACGCGGGGCGTCTCCGACGCCCTCCACATCACCACGCCGGAGCTCGAGCAGGCCATTCGCGGCAAGTCGCGGATCGGTGACTATCTGTTCGGCATCTTCGCCGAGTACGAGAAGCAGCACCACAAGGACCCGGCCAAACCCTGGTCGAAGGTGATTTGGGACATCGCTGCCGTGGCCTGGGTGATCGATCCGGGCTGGGTCCCGACCACGATGGTGCCGAGCCCGATCCTTACCGCCGATCTCAAGTGGCGGCAGAACGCGGACCGGCACGGCGTGCGTGTGGCGACGCGCGTCGACCGGGACGCGGTTTTCGCCGACCTGTTCCGCAAACTCGCCGCCGCGTGAACCGGCCCGCCGGGCCCTGAGCCCGTGCCACAATTGAACTGATGCTCGGGATCGTCGAGGTCGACGAGCTCGTCAAGGAGTTCCGCACCTTCGAGCGGCGCGAGGGGCTGCTCGGCGCCGTCGCCGACCTGTTTTCCCGGCAATACCGCAATCTGCGCGCCGTCGACCGCATCTCGTTCCGCGTCGGCCGCGGCGAAATGGTCGGCTACATCGGCCCCAACGGCGCCGGCAAATCGACCACCATCAAGATGCTCACCGGGATTCTGGTGCCGACCGCCGGCCGCATCGTCGCCAACGGCTATGTGCCGTGGAAAGACCGCACCTCCTACACGCGGACGATCGGCGTCGTGTTCGGCCAGCGGACGCAGCTCTGGTGGGACATCGCCGTGGTCGAGTCGTTTCAGTTGCTCAAGAAGATCTACGGCGTCGCCGAGAGCGACTACCGGGCGCGCATGAAGCACTTCGATGAGATCCTGGAACTCGGCCGCTACCTGCACACGCCGGTGCGCAAGCTCAGCCTGGGCGAACGGATGCGCTGCGACGTGGCCGCCGCCCTGCTCCACAACCCCCCGCTCGTCTTTCTCGACGAGCCGACGATCGGCCTCGATATCGTCGCCAAGGAGCACATCCGGGATTTCCTCCGTGAGGTCAACCGCCGGTACGGCACGACGATGCTCCTGACGACGCACGATCTAAGCGATATCGAGGAGCTCTGCGCGCGCCTGATGATCATCGACCACGGGCGGCTCCTGTTCGACGGAGGCTTGCCGGAGCTCAAACGCCAGTTCTGGCGGGAGGCGGCGGTGAAGCTCTATCTTAAAGACCGCGAGCAGGCCCAGAGACTGCGGCAGCTCGACCTGGACGGCATCGCCTGCGAGCGTCTGGACGATCTGATCTGCCGCCTCCGTTTCGCCCGAGAGGAGTGGACCGCGGCGGAGGTGATCCGCCGGGTGGTGAACGCGGTCGAAGTCAGGGATATCGTCATCGAGGAGCAGTCGATCGAGGAAGTGGTCAAGCGCATCTATCTGGGCGAAGTCTTCCAGGAGTCGAGGCGTTGACCGCGGGGGCGCTCCTCGAATTCTCCCGCATCGGCTTCCTCAACATGCTGGCGTTCCGCCTCCGTTACTACACCGGGATCGTCACCTACTTCATCAATGTCACGGTGTACTATTTCATCTGGAAAACCGTCTATGCGGCGGATCCCGGTTACGCCGGCCTCAGCTTTCCCCAGATGGTCACCTATGTCGCCGTCGGCTGGATCATCCGCTCGATGTATTTCAACAACATCGACAGCCAGATGGCGGCGGACATCCTGGAAGGCAAGATCAGCATGGTGATGCTCAAACCGGTGAGCGTCCAGTGGTGCTACCTCGCCCGCGCGCTCGGCGAGTCGGCTTTCCGGCTGGTGATGCTGACCGCGCCGACGGCGGTGGTGATCTCGCTGATCTTCCCGGTCCGGCCGCCGGCGAGCGCGGCGCATTTCGCCGCCTTCCTGCTGGCTCTGGCCGGCAGCGTCCTGCTGGTCGGGGCGCTGAATTTCATCGTCGGCAGTTGCGCCGTCTCGCTCCAGTCGATCCTAGGGCTGCTGCGCGCCAAGTTCTGGATGCAGGAGCTGCTGTCGGGACTGCTCGTTCCGGTGACGCTGTTTCCCTCGCCGCTGCGGGAGATCTCGGCGTGGCTGCCGTTCGAGCACATCGGCTATACGCCGATGATGATCTATCTCGGCCGGCTGAACGGGCCTCAGATCGCCCGGGCGTTTGCGCTCGAATGGTCCTGGATCCTGTTCCTGCTGGGATTCGGCGGCTGGTTCTGGCGCCTGCTCAGCCGGCGCATTACGATCCACGGAGGATAGATGCGCCGGCACGCCCTGCTGCTCGCCGAATATTTCCTCCAGTACTCGAAGGTCCGCCTCGCCTACCGAGCCGATTTTCTGATTTCGATCCTGACCACCGTGATCGCGACGGTTTTCGGCGTGGCGACGGTCTGGCTGATCTTCGCCCGCGTGCCGCGGCTGGTCGGCTGGAGTTTTTACGAAATCTTGTTTCTGTACGGATTCTCGCTGGTGCCGATGTCGCTCTTCAACATGCTCAGCATCAATCTCTATTACTTCAGCGAGACCTACATCGTCGAGGGTAAGTTCGACCGTGTCCTGCTGCGGCCGCTCAACCCGCTCTTTCAGATCCTGTTCGAGCAGTTCCGGCTCGAATCGCTGAGCGACACGGTGCTGGGCGTGTTTCTCATCGTCACTTGCGCGCGCCGGCTCGGCGTGGCGCTCGGCCCGGCCGAATGGCTGTTTCTGGCCGCGGCCGCCGTCTGCGGCTGCGTCATCTATCTGGCGATCTTCCTGATGCTGACGTGCGTCTCCTTCTGGATGGAAGACCGCGTGGGCGTCATCCCGCCGGTTTACAACATGCTGACGTTCGGCCGCTATCCCCTGGACATCTACAACCCCTTCATCAAGTTTTTCCTGAGCTGGATCGTTCCGTTTGCGTTCGCGACCTTTTATCCGACGGCGAGCCTTCTCAAGCAGGATGTCTACCGGCTTTACGGCTATCTGCTGCCGGCGGTGACGGCGGGATTTTCTCTGCTGGCGCTCGCCGTCTGGAACCGCGGTGTGCGCAATTACTCCTCGACCGGCACTTGATCAACTGTGGCGGTAGACGTCCCAGCGCAGGTACTTGCGGAACGCCTCTTCGAGGATGTCGGCCACGGCGGAGAGATTCGCCGCCACGTGGTGTTCGAAGCCGTTTTCGCAGATGAAGCGCAGCAACTGCTGGAGGCGGGGGATTTCGACCACGCCGGCGCCTCCGAAGGTGTCGACCGGGTCTTCCGTGAAGCGGCCTTCGCCGAGATAGGCGCGGATGCGGCCGTTGCGGTCGTCGGTCGACACCCGGGCGAACGTCATCGGTCCCGGCTTGATGCGGCCGGTCACGGTGCCGAAGGTGTTGAGCCGGCCGACGGCGCCGGCGATGATGGCCTGGTAGTCCATCTGGAAGCCCTGGAAGAAGTGCTTGGGCAGGTTCGAGCAGTGGAAGCAGACCGCCTTGTCCGGGTGATCGCCGTAATTGTTGTTCCAGTCCAGCAAGGCGCTCGGCGTCCCGGAGGCCAGCGCCAGCGCCTGCATGGCCACTGTCCCGCACACGTCCACTTCGCAGGCGCTGGGCATCAGCGCCTCGCTCATCATGCTCATCACGGTGCAGGGGACCACGCCGAAGTACTCCTCGAGCGCCGTCCAACATTGAACGGCGCTCACCGTGACGGCCGCCTCCCGCATCCAGGCTTCGACGACGGCGGCGAGCTTGGCCATCTTCAGGAGGCTGGTGGCCGGAACGCCCCCGGTGGGAACGTAAGCCTGGATGGCATTGAGTTTTTCGACCGCGGCCGGGTCGTCGTCCTTCATGCGCGCGATCCGGCCCAGGATCTCGGAAAGATCGACGGTCTCGACCGCGATGCCGCTGGCCTCCAGCAGCTTTTCGCTGTAGCGCACGGTGTTGAACGCGGCCGGGCGCGCGCCGATGGCGCCGATGCGCGTCGCACGGAGCCCGTTGACGACGCGGCAGACCCCGGCGAACCAGTCCAGGTCCTGCCGGAACGCATCCGACTCCGGCGGCACCGTGTGCAGGCGCGTCAGCGAATACGGGATGCCGTACTGAGCCAGATTGTTGCAGACCGACATCTTGCCGCAGAAGCTGTCCCGCCGGTCCGTGATCCCCATCCGGCCCGGTGTGTCGGGCGTCGCCTGGATCAGCACCGGAACCGAGAGCCGGGCCAGCCGCAGCGTCTCGGCCACCGCGCGCTCGTCGCCGAAGTTGGGCAGCGTGACGATCACGCCGTCGATGGCCTTGCGGTGCTCCTCGAACAGCGCCGCGCACTTGCGGGCGTCCTCGCGCGTTTCCACCGCGCCGAACTTGGTGTCCTCCGTGCCCAGGACCACGACTCGGAAGCCGGCCGCCTCGAGAACCCGCATCATCTCCTCGCGGCCGCTCTTGGCCAGGTGGTCGGGGAAAAAGCCGCGGTTGCCGACGATGAGTCCGAAAGTCATTGGCTGCTTCATGCCGTCACCTCCCCGCCATTATGGCACCGCGCCCGTCGGAGATAATGAAGACACGCCATGGCGCACCGCATGCTGAAATTTCTCGCTCCGCTGGTCTTGCTGCCGCCGCTGTGCGGCCAGCTTCCCGAGTTTTACCGGACGGTGGACCGGCTCATCTGGGTCGTTCCCGACATGGAAGCGACGCTGGCCGGGTTGAAAAAACTCGGCTTCACCAATCTCCGCGACCAGGGTGAGGTGGAAATGCCGTGGACGGCCTACCGCGCGCGTCCCGCCACGGGAACGCTGCGGCTGGTCTCCGGCCGCTTCGCCGACGTGGCGGTGCACTGCCTGGAGCCGCGCGGCGGCTCGAACGCCTTTCAGGACTTTCTGGCCAAGCACGGGGCGGGCGTCTTCAGCCTGATGCACCGGGTGCCGACCAAGGATGCCTACGAGGAGGAACTGGCGCGCCTGAAGGCGCTCGGCGTCGGCGTTCTGCAAAGCGGCTTTGTCGAAACCGACTCCGGAGGCAACATCCACTACGCCTTCCTGGACACCGAGGCCGAAGGCAAGTACGTTCTCGGTCTGATCCACTTCCCTTCCGGAGACGAAGGTCCTCTGTTTGTTCC
Organism: Solibacteraceae bacterium; assembly: GCA_037444135.1. GTDB lineage: Bacteria > Acidobacteriota > Terriglobia > Bryobacterales > Bryobacteraceae > CALKXJ01. The sequence goes on along the minus strand of JBBIMZ010000085.1, from coordinate 1,592 downwards.
GCCGGAGAACCCTTCGGGACGCAAAGTGGCTCAGTACGCCTTCGCGGTGCGGGCGCTCGAGCCGGTTTCGGCCTTTTGGGCGCGCCTCGGTTTTCCCGAGATGACTTACACGCAGGGGCCGCTGCACGACCGCCGCTATCGCGGCCGGCCGGCCGACTTTGAGATGCGCCTCGGCTGGCAGCGCCACGGCAAAGTCCCGTATGAGTGGATCCTGTCGCTCAAGGGGCCCGACATCTATCTCGAGCACCTGGACAAGCACGGCGAGGGCTTGCAGCATCTGGCCTTCAGCGTCGAGGACATCGACCGGGAGATCGCCGAATGGACCCGGCTCGGCTTCCCCGAGGCGATGTCCGGCGGCTGGGGCGAGAAAGGCAAGCCGGGCTCGGGCCGCTTCGCCTACATGGACACGCACTCGCTCGGCGGCATCGACGTCGAGCTGCTGTGGAGCTTCCGGCCCTGAGGCGGCCGTTCAGCCTTTCCAGGGCTCGAACCAGCCGGTCCCCGGCACCTGGCGGCTGCGGGCCGCTTCTTCGTTCATCGTGACGCCCAGGCCGGCCCGTTCGGGCAGTTCGACGAAGCCGTTCTTGATGATCTCGCCTTCCTGCACGAAGTTCCGCCACAGATCGAGCGCCGAGATCCAGTGCCACTCGAGCACCAGGAAGTTCGGCACGGCCGCGCAGACGTGGCAGGAGGCCATCGTGCCGATCGGCGAGACGACGCAGTGCGGGGCGAAGGGCACGTAGTAGGCGTGCGCCAGGTCGGCGATCTTGCGGCCCTCGAGCAGGCCGCCGCACTTTTGCAGATCCGGCATGATGATGTCGGCCGCGCGCTGCTCGAGAATGTCGGTGAAGCCGTGGCGCAGGAAGCGGTTCTCGCCGCAGCAGATCGGCGTCGTGGTCGACTCGCGCACGTCGCGCATGGCGGCCACGTTTTCGGCGGGCACGGGCTCTTCGAACCACAGCAACTGGAATGGTTCAAAAGCTTTCGCCAGGCGCTTGCCCGTTCCCATGTCGAAGCGGCCGTGGCCGTCGACGGCGAGCTCGATCTGGCGGGGCAGGAACTCGCGGACGAACCGGACGCGCTCGACGATCAGATCCAACTCGCGGTTGTTCACCGTCCAGTTGACGGAGTCCCAGCGGTGGGGGTTGCGGGCGTCGTCGCAGTCGATCTTGACGGCCGTAAAACCCATGTCCTTGATCCGCGTCAGCATCTCTTTGGCCTTGGGATCGTCCGGCTCGTGCCGGGCCGAGTCGCAATAGATGCGGATCCGGTCGCGCATCTTGCCGCCGAGCAACTGGTAGACGGGCACGCCGAGCGCCTTGCCCGCCAGATCCCACAGAGCGATCTCGACGCCGCTGAGCGCGGTGACGTACTGCCCTGCCTGGGCGCCGGCGAAGATGCCGAATGTGCGGCCGCGCTCCCACAGGAAGTCGATGTTCAGCGGGTCCTGCCCGAGGAGCATCGGTCGGAGGGCGCGCTGGATGATCGCGCTGGCGCCCTGAGCCGCATCGGTGGCCTCGCCCTCGCCGAACAGGCCCTGGTCGGTGTAGACGCGGACGTGCGTTTGCAGGCCGTGGACGCGGACTTCGGCT
>JBBIMZ010000084.1:0-10363 GCA_037444135.1 Solibacteraceae bacterium | reverse complement strand
GGGCGCCGGGACGCCGGGCTCGGATCTGTAGTAGAGCCGCTCGTAGACTTCGTCGGCCAACAGCCAGAGGCGGTGGCGGCGGGCCAGCTCGAGCAGACCTTGCTGTTCGGCTTCGGTGGCGACCCAGCCGAGCGGGTTCGACGGGGAGGTGTAGACGAGGAGCCGGGTGCGCGGCGTCACCGCTTGCTCGAGAGCGCCGAAGTCGACCTGGTAGCGTTCGCCGCAGCGCTCGAGGGGCAACTCGAGCGGCCGGGCGTTGGACATGGCGACGATGGCGGAGGCGTTCGGCCAGGCGGGCGTGAGCAGGATCGCCTCGTCGCCCGGATCGAGCACGCAGCGGATGGCGACGTTCAGGGCCTGGACGCCGGAAGCGGTGACGACGATTTCGCGCTCCGGGTCGAGCTCGACGGCGTGCAGGCGGGCGTAGTGGGCGGCGATGGCGCGGCGCGTGGTGGGCAGGCCGGCGTTTTCCGTGTAAAAGGTGTAGCCGGCGTCGAGAGCCTCGGCGGCGGCGCGGCGGATGAAGTCCGGGGTCGGCAGATTCGATTCGCCGAAGTAGAGCTTGAGGACGCCGTCCATGGCCATGGCTTCCTCGGCGAGTTCGCGGATGCGGGACGAGGGCACGGCGAGCGCGGAAGCGGCGAGGGAGGGCGAAGGGGGCTCAGTCACGATGGGATTTGGAGGCGGCGAGTTCTTCGATGTTGACGAGTTCGGTGGGGTAGCGGCCGGTGTAGCAGGCGTAGCAATGCTCGAGCCGGTCGTCGTCGTCGACGGCGCGGCGCAGAGCCGCCAGCGAGAGGTAGCCGAGCGAATCGGCCTCGACGAACTTGCGGATGGCCTCGACGCTGTTGTGGGCGGCGATCAGTTCGCGCTTGCGCGGCGTATCGACGCCGTAGTAGCAGGGCGAGATCGTCGGGGGGCAGGAGATGCGCAGGTGGACCTCGCGGGCGCCGGCGCCGCGGACCATGCGGACGATTTTGCGGCTGGTGGTCCCGCGAACGATGGAGTCGTCGATGAGGACGACGCGCTTGCCGCTCAGGAGGTGGCGCACCGGATTGAGCTTGAGCTTGACGCCGAAGTCGCGGATGGCCTGGGTGGGTTCGATGAAGGTGCGGCCGACGTAGTGGTTGCGGATGAGGGCCATGCGGAACGGGATGCCGGATTCGTCGGCGTAGCCGAGGGCCGCGGCGACGCCCGAGTCGGGCACGGGCACGACGACGTCGGCGTCGGCCGGGTGTTCGAGCGCCAGCAGCCGCCCCATCATCTCGCGGGAAAGCTGGACGGAGCGGCCGAAGACGATCGAATCGGGCCGGGAGAAATAGACGTGCTCGAAGACGCAGTGCGCGGGCGGGCGGGGCACGGTGTAGCGCTGGCGCGTCATGCCGTCGGGCCCGATGACGATCATCTCGCCGGGCTGCACCTCGTTGACGTAGACGGCGCCGATCAAGTCGAAGGCGCAGGTTTCCGAAGCGAAACAGTAGCAGGTTTTCCGGCCGGAAAGCTCCATCAGGCCCATCGCCAGGGGGCGGAAGCCGTGCGGGTCGCGCGCGACGATCATGCGGTCGCGGGCGAGCAGCACCAGCGAGAAGGCGCCCTCCAGTTGCAGGAGCGCCTCGCGGAGGGCGCTGGCCAGGCTCGTCTCGCGCGAGTGGGCGATCAGGTGAAGGATCACCTCGGTGTCGCTCGAGGCGTGGAAGATCGATCCGGCGCGCTCGAGCTCGCGGCGCACCTCCATGGCGTTGGTGATGTTGCCGTTGTGGGCGACGGCGAGCGGGCCGCGGTTGCAGTTGACAAACAGCGGCTGGGCGTTTTCGATGAGCGTGTCGCCCGCGGTCGAATAGCGGGTATGGCCGATGGCGGCGTAGCCGCTCAAGCGGCCGACGACCTCGGGGGTGAAGATATCGGCCACCAGGCCCATGCCGCGATGAAGGCTGATCTGGCGGCCGTCGGACACGGCGATGCCGGCGCTCTCCTGGCCGCGGTGCTGGAGGGCATAGAGGGCCAGATAGGCCAGGTTGGCCGCTTCGGGATGGCCGTAGACGGCCACCACGCCGCACTCTTCACGGAACTTGTCGAACACGCGTCCTCCTCAGTTCCCATGGGCCGCCAGCAACGACGGCAGAGCGTTCTCCCACTGCTCGCGCAAGGCGCGCACGTCCAGGCTAACGAGCCGACGCCCGGCGCGTACGATCTCGAGCCGGTTCTCCTGCGTGTAGCCGATCTGGGGGGCTTCGACGCCGTAGCGGGCGGCGACAGCGGTCACGGCGGCGGCGTCGGAGGTCGAGATGAGCACGCGGGAGGGCGCCTCGTGAAACAACAGCAGTTCGGCGCGCAGGTCCGAGTCGAGTTCGATGCGCGCGCCGACGGCCGCCTCCGAAAACGAGCATCGCGCCAGGGCGACGCCGAGCCCGCCGCCGCTCAAATCGTGGCTGGAGGCCGCCAGGCCGGCGTTGACGATCTCGCGGACGGCGGCCTGGACGCGCCGCTCGTAATCCATGTCGAGCTCCGGCGGCAGGCCCCAGAGCGATTTCAAGACGACTTTGGCGTACTCGGTGCCGCCGAAGCGCACCAGCTCGCAGGCGCCGATCCCGCCGACCAGAATCACCGCGAGGCCGGGGCGGGGGAATTCGAGCGGGGCGACCGGGCCGGTCTTGCGCAGCCCGACGACGCCGACGACGGGCGAGGGCCAGACCGGCTCGCCGAGCGTTTCGTTATAGAGGCTGACGTTGCCGCCGGTGACCGGCGTGCCGAAGAAGGCGCAGGCTTCGGCCAGACCCTCGATGGTCTCGACGAGCTGGGCCATGATTTCGGGCCGCTCGGGGTTGCCGAAGTTGAGGTTGTTGGTCACGGCGAGCGGTTCGGCGCCGACGGCGGACAGGTTCCGGCAGCACTCGGCGAGGATGAGTCTGGCGCCCTGGCGAGGATCGAGGTAGCAGTAGCGCTGGTTGCCGTCGAGCGCCATCGCCACGGAGGTTTCCGTGTCTTTGATGCGCAGGACGGCGGCGTCGGCGCCGGGTCCGCGGATGGTGTTGGTGCGGACCATGTAGTCGTACTGCTCCCAGATCCAGCGCTTCGAACAAAGATCGGGGGAGGTCACCAGCGCGACCAGGTCGGCCTCGAGGTCGCGGCTCTCAAACTCGGGGGCTTCCATCGGCGCGCGGCGGTAGGGCCTGGTGTACGGCCGGTGGTAGACGGGGGCGTCGTCGGCGAGGGCGCGCGTGGGAATCTCGGCGACGACGGCGCCATGGTCCTTGACGCGCAGCAGGCCGTCGCCGGTGACGAAGCCGATGGTGACGGCGTCGAGACCCCACTTGCGAAAGATCCGGAAGACCTCCTCTTCGCGACCTTTTTCGGCCACCAGGAGCATCCGCTCCTGCGATTCCGAGAGCATGATTTCGTAAGGGGTCATGCCGGCTTCGCGCTGGGGGACGTACTGGAGGTCGATCTCAATGCCGGTGCCGGCGCGGCTGCCCATTTCGCAGGTCGAACAGGTCAGGCCGGCGGCGCCCATGTCCTGGATGCCGACGACGGCGCCGGTTTTCATCGCCTCGAGGCAGGCTTCGAGGAGAAGTTTTTCGAGAAACGGATCGCCGACCTGCACGTTGGGGCGCTTTTGCTTGGACTCCTCGGTGAATTCGGCCGAGGCCATCGAGGCGCCGTGGATGCCGTCGCGGCCGGTCTTGGCGCCGATGTAGATGACGGGGTTGCCGACGCCGCAGGCGCGGGCGTAGAAGATCTCGTCGTGACGGAAGACGCCGAGGGCGAAGACGTTCACCAGCGGGTTGCCGTTGTAGCAGGCGTCGAAGACGGTTTCGCCGCCTACGGTCGGCACGCCGAAGCAGTTGCCGTAGTGCGCGATGCCGCTGACGACGCCTTCGAGGATGCGGCGGTTGCGCGCCCCGGCGACCGGATCGTCCGGGGGCCCGAAGCGCAGGGCGTCCATGACAGCGATCGGGCGGGCGCCCATCGTGAAGATGTCGCGGAGGATGCCGCCGACGCCCGTGGCGGCGCCCTGGAACGGCTCGATGAAGCTGGGGTGGTTGTGGGACTCGATCTTGAAGGCGATGGCCCAGCCGCCGCCGATGTCGACGACGCCCGCGTTTTCGCCGGGGCCTTGCAGCACGCGCGGGCCGCGGGTCGGCAGTTTCTTCAGGTGGAGGCGCGAGCTCTTGTAGGAGCAGTGCTCGCTCCACATGACGCTGAAGATGCCGAGTTCGGTATAGGTGGGCTCGCGGCCGAGGATGTCGACGATGCGCCGGTATTCGGACTCGGTGAGCTGGTGCGCTTCGACGAGTTCCGGCGTGATCGCGCTCATCGCTTCCAGGCCAGCGCGGCCACCATCGAGCGGAAGACGACCAGACCGTCGGTCGAACCCATCAGCGGGTCCGAGGCCCGCTCCGGGTGGGGCATCATGCCGAGGATATTCCGCTCGCGGCTCAGGATCCCTGCGATGGAGCGCAGCGAGCCGTTGACGTTGTCCAGATAGCGGAAAGCGACGCGGTCCTCAGCCTCGAGTTCGTCGAGCGTCCGTTCGTCGGCCACGTAGCAGCCCTCGCCATGCGCGACGGGAATGCGCAGGGTCTGGCCGCGTTCGCCCGCGCTGGTGAACGGCGAATCGGTCGTCTCCAGCCGCAGCGGAACCTCGCGGCAGATGAAGCGCAGCGTGCGGTTGCGGATGAGGGCGCCGGGCAGCAGACCGCATTCGACCAGGATCTGGAAGCCGTTGCAGATTCCGAGCACCAGGCCGCCGGCGGCGGCGAAGTCGCGCACGGCCGCCATGACCGGGGAGAACTTGGCGATCGCCCCGCAGCGCAGGTAGTCGCCGTAGGAAAACCCGCCGGGGAGGATCACGGCGTCGACGTCGCCCAGACGCCGCTCCTGATGCCAGATGAACTCCGCTTGCGCTCCCAGGTTGTGCACCACCGCGTACCAGGCGTCATGGTCACAGTTGCTGCCGGGGAACACGACGACGCCGAACTTCATCGAGGAAGTTCCAGTGTAACAGAACCTGGATGGAGGCGGGCGAAATTGGGGCGTGCGGGAGGGGGTTCGGGTGTTTGGGGGTTGACGCGGGGCGCAAACTTCAGTAAACTACTGATTACTGAATCAACCATGGCAGGCCGCAACCGCCGTTTCAAGACCGCCATTTACGAGCAGTTTGCCCGGATCGGCAAGGCCCTGGCGCATCCGAGCCGGCTGGAACTGCTCGAGCTGCTGTGCCAGGGGCCTCGGACCGTGGAGGCGCTTGCCCGGGAGGCCGGGCTGGGCCTGGCCAATACGTCCCAGCACCTGAAGGTGCTCCGCCAGGCGCGGCTGGTGGAGGCGGAAAAGGCCGGACTGTACGTGACCTACCGCCTGGCCGACGAGCAGGTGTGCCGGTTTTTCCGCTCCCTGCGGAGGCTGGCCGAGATGCGGCTGGCCGAGGTCGGAGAGATCACGCGCCGGTTCCTGGAAGCGCGCGAGGATTGGCAGCCGGTGGATCGCGAGCAGCTCCTGGCCAAAGTGCGCGACGGCGCCGTCACGGTGCTGGATGTGCGCCCGCCGGAGGAATACGCCGCCGGGCATCTGGCCGGAGCGCTGTCGGTGCCGCTGAAGGATTTGGAACGCCGTTTGGCCGAGCTTCCACGCGATCGGGAAATTGTAGCGTACTGCCGCGGTCCGTACTGCGTGCTCGCCATCGAGGCGGTGGAGATCCTGCGGAGGCACGGCTTCACGGCCTACCGCCTGCAGGAGGGGGTTCCGGACTGGAAGGCGATGGGATTTCCCGTGGCGGCTGAGAGAAGGGAGCCGGGGTAAGAGGGAGCAACGATGGCGGGAGCGGGGAGACCGATCTATCTGGACTACAACGCGACCACGCCGCATGACCCGGAAGTCATCGAGGCGATGCGGCCCTACCTGGAGGAGCATTTCGGCAACCCCTCCAGCTCGCACTCGTACGGGCGGAGGGCCCGTGAGGCCGTAGAAGCCGCGCGCGCACGGGTGGCCGGAATGCTGAACTGCGCGCCGGGCGAGATCGTCTTCACCAGCGGCGGGACTGAGTCGAACAACTACGCCATTCGAGGCCTGGCGTACGCGCGGCGGAACCGGGGCAGACACATCATCACGAGCCGGATCGAGCATCCGGCCGTGATCGAAGTCTGCCGGAGGCTCGAATCGGAGGGGTTTCAAGTCACCTATCTGCCCGTGGACGAGCGGGGTCTGGTGAGCGTCCGGGATGTGGAAGCAGCGATCCGGCCGGAGACGGTTCTGATCACGTTGATGCACGCCAACAACGAGGTGGGGACGATCCAGCCGATCGAGGACGTGGTTCGGGCGGCCAGGCCGAGAGGCATCGCGGTTCACACCGATGCGGCGCAGTCGGCGGGAAAGATTTCGACGGACGTGCGCTGCCTGGGGGTGGACCTGCTGTCCATCGCCGGGCACAAGCTGTACGCGCCGAAGGGCGTGGGAGCGCTTTACATCCGGGACGGACTGGAGCTGGAACGACTGCTGGACGGCGCCGGCCAGGAGGGCGGCCGGAGGCCGGGCACCGAGAACGTGCTCGAAATCGTGGGTCTTGGAAAGGCCTGTGAAATCGCACACCGGGACCTCGAAAGGAACCGGGAACACATGCGGCGCATGCGGGACAGGCTGGAGGCGGGGCTGCGGGAGCGCGTGCCTGATCTTCGCGTGAACGGCCATGCGGAGCTGCGGCTGCCGAATACGCTCAGCGCCGGCATCCGTGGCGTGGAGGCGCACATGCTGCTCCAGGCCATCGAGGACCAGGTTGCGGTTTCCGCAGGGGCCGCCTGCCACTCGGGGCAAGTCCGCATCTCGGCGGTGCTGCGGGCCATGCAAGTTCCGGAGGAATGGGCGCGGGGGACGCTTCGCTTTTCGACGGGGCGCATGACGAGCGCGGCGGAGATCGACGCTGCGGTGGCGGCCGTCGCAGAAGCGGCCGCGCGGCTGCGGGCGTGCGGCCCGTAGCGGTGCGAGGAGGAAAAAGATGGGGTGCACGGTCGTAGTGCTGGGCGGCGGCATCGGAGGCATGGTGGCGGCCAACGAAGTGCGGCGGCGTCTGGCCGCCACCCATCGCGTCGTCGTCGTGGAGAAGAATGCGCAACACGCGTTTGCTCCGTCCTTTCTCTGGTTGATGACGGGCGAGCGCGAGCCGGACCAGATCCGTAGGCCTCTGGGGCGACTGCTACGGCGAGGGGTGGAGCTCGTTCAGGCCGAAGTTGCCGGCATCGATCCGGTTCACCGCACGGTAAGGACCAGTGCGGCGGAACTGCGCTACGACCGGTTGATCATCGCGCTGGGCGCCGAGCTGGCGCCTGAGGCGATCCCGGGGCTGGCCGAGGCCTCGCACACATTCTTCACGTTCGACGGCGCCGTCCGTCTCCGGGACAGACTTCGGGAGTTTTCGGGCACGCGCGTCGCGGTCGTGGTGTCGGCGACGCCGTACAAGTGTCCGGCGGCTCCTCATGAGGGCGCCATGTTACTGGAGGCTTACTTTCGGCGGCGCGGCTTGTCTTCGAAAATGGAGATCCACCTGTTCACGCCGGAGCCTCAGCCGATGCCGGTCGCGGGACCGCAGCTGGGCGAAGCGGTCCGAGAGATGCTCCGCACGCAGGGAATCGGATTCCACCCGCTCCACAAGCTTTGCTCGGTGGATCCGCAGGGGCGCCGGCTGAGTTTTGAGGGCGGCGTGCGTTTCGATTACGACCTACTGGTGGCCACGCCACCACACCGCGCGCCCAGAGCCGTGGCGGACGCCGGCCTTGTGAACGAGACCGGCTGGGTTGCGGTAGATCCGCGGACGTTGCGAACGAGTCTGGACGGCGTCTACGCGATCGGCGACGTGACGGCGATTCCGATTCCGGGGCGCTGGAAGCCTGATGCGCCTCTGCTGTTGCCAAAGGCGGGGGTGTTCGCGCACGCGCAGGCAAAGGTGGTCGCCGAGCGCGTCGCCGCAGAGGTCGCCGGCCGGCCTTGTCGAGCGGCGTTCTGCGGCGACGGATACTGCGTGCTCGAGGCCGGAGAAAATCAGGCCGGATTCGCCTTCGGCAACTTCTTCGCCGAACCCGCGCCCGCGGTGCAACTGAAGCGGATCGGGAGAGCCTGGCACGCGGGCAAAGTGCTGTTGGAGAAATGGTGGCTGACCCCGGCCGGCTTGCGGCGGGCCTTGATCGGCTGGGCCGTGAAAGCCGGCGGCAGGCTTTACGGAATTCCGGTGCTTCTCTGAGGCGGCGGACCCTTCACTGGACCGGCTTCGGGTGTGATATATTCGTGCCGAGAGAAGCCTTTCTCTGCGGATTCGGCGCGCCGCCGCCTTCCGGCGCGCCGAGCCAGCCAGCTTCCGTTCGATTCGCTGCGGATCCCGCGCGCAGCCTGCGCGCGCCGAACGCCGGTTCAAAGGGGGGAACCAGCGCATGTCGGTATTCCAGGACGTTCCGGCACAGAGCGTCATTCCAGCGGCAGTGGCCATTGCGGCCCTGAACGCCACACGGAGCGCCGTGCTGCTGACGGACGAGCGGGGCAAGATCTTATGGGTCAATCAGGCCTTCACCGAGCTTACCGGCTACTCGGCGCGGGAGGCTATCGGATAGACTCCGCGGCTGCTGAAATCCGGCCGGCACGAGCCGGCTTTTTACGCTTCACTCTGGGAGACGATTCTCGACGGAAGGTCCTGGCGGGGCGAGATGTGCAACCGGCGCAAGGACGGCGCGCTCTACTGGGAGGAGCAGACGATCACGCCCGTGCGGATCGGGGGAGCGATCGCCTATTTCATCGCCATCAAGCAGGATGTGACGGAGCGGCGGCTGGCCGAGGAGCGGATCCAGAGCCAGCTCGAGGAGCTCGAACGGATCCGCAGGGATTTGGAAAGCCGCGCGGCGGCGCTGGCGGCGCAAAAGGAGCAAGCCGAGACGGCGGCGCAGACCAAGGGTGAGTTTCTCTCGCAGGTGAGCCATGAGATCCGCACGCCGCTCAACGGCATCCTCGGGATGACCGGATTGCTGCTGGAGACCGAACTGACGGCCGAGCAGCGCGAATACGCCCTAGCGGTCCGCAATTCGGCGGATGCGCTGCTGGCGATCGTCAACGACGTTCTGGACTACTCCAAGATCGAAGCGCGGAAACTGGAGCTGGAGTCGGAGGCGTTCGATCTGGAGGCGGAGGTGGAAGACGTTGTGGAGCTGGCTGCTTACCGGGCGCACGAGAAAGGCCTCGAGCTGGTGGTCTGGTACAATCCCGAGGCGCCGCGCTGTTTTTTGGGCGATCCGGGCCGGATCCGGCAAATCCTTTTGAATTACCTTTCCAATGCGATCAAGTTTACCGAGCGGGGGCACGTGCTGGTGGAAGTCGACGCAACGCCGGTGGGAGAGGATCGGGCCGAGGTGCGCCTGGCGGTGCACGACACGGGCATCGGGATTGAGCCGGAGGCGGTGCCGCGGCTGTTTCAACGATTCTCCCAGGCCGATTCGTGGACGACGCGCAAGTACGGGGGCACGGGGCTGGGCCTGGCGATCGCCAAGCAGCTGGCCGAGTTGATGGGCGGGCAGGTCGGGGTGGCGAGCCAGCCGGGCGAAGGCTCGACGTTTTACTACACGGCGCCGCTGCGGTTGGGGCCGGCCACGGGCAAGGCGCCGGTCTCGGCGGAGCGGCTCCGGGGGGTGCGCGTGCTGGTGGCCGACGATCTGGATGCAAGCCGGTTCGTGACGGCGGAGTGGTGCCTGCGGAGCGGGATGCTCGTTTCGGAGGCGGCCTCCGCGCGGGAGGCTGCGGAGAAGCTGGCGGCCGCCCGGCGTGCGGGCCGGCCGTTTCAGATCTTGATCACCGGCCAGCGGTTGCCGGACGAGGACGGGCTGGCGCTGTGCCGGAAGCTGCGCGACCAGCCGGAGTACGAGCGACTGGCGATTGTGTTGCTGCCGTCGTCGGCGCTGCGTTCGGAGCTGGCGGCCGCCCGCGCCCTCGGAGTCGGCGCCTGTCTGACCAAACCGGTCCGTCCGGCGGTGCTGTTGGAGACGCTGGCGGAACTGGCGGGTTCGGGAGCAGCGAGCGAGCGCCGCCCGATGATTCAACGGAGCGCCGCTCCGGAGCTGAGGGCGGAGGCGCCGGAGCTGCCGCCGCTGGCCGGCCGCCGCGTTCTGCTGGTGGAAGACAATTTGGTGAACCAAAAGGTGGCGGCGGCTTTTCTGGCGAGGCTGGGCTGCCGGGTGGAGGTCGCCTCCAACGGTGCGGAAGCGGTCCGGATGGCAAGCGATTCCCGGTTCGATGCGGTCCTGATGGATTGCCAGATGCCGGAGATGGACGGCTACGAGGCGACGCGGCAGATCCGGCGGCGCGGCGGAGCGGCGGGCCGCACCCCGGTGGTCGCCCTGAC
>JBBIMZ010000083.1:0-10466 GCA_037444135.1 Solibacteraceae bacterium | reverse complement strand
GCGCTCGCAGGCCACGGAGTTGGCTTTCAGCAGCTCCTGCTCGAGCAACGCCCAGCCGGGCGGGCGCATCGGAGTCGCAATCCGCAGCGTGATCTCTTCGGTGGCGGCGGGCAGAACCGCCAGCAAACACGCGAGCAGCAATCGCCTGGTCATGGGAGCGACTCGTCAGGCCAGCAGCGCCTGGATCTCCGGGCCGAGCTGCGCCGCGGGAATCGATTCGTCGATCAGCATCACCGGGATGCTGTCCTTGACCGCGTAGAGGCGCTGGCCGTCCACCGTTACCAGAGCCTCCTCGAGCGCGTCCTTGACCGGCGCGCCGCTCTCGTAATGGACATCGCCCGCTGCTATGCGCTCGTTGATCCGCCGCAACGCCTCTTCGCCCACCACCTTGAGCGGCGTCTTCGTCAACGGGCAGCAAAGAATCTCGAGCAAGTCTTCTCGTACCGGCATGTCGATTCACACCTCTCCGGATTCCCAAGAATACCGCAACCGGACCGGCGGCGGGCCCGCGCGCTTCGGGCTACAATGGGGCGGAGAGAAAGGACCGGAACGAGATCCTGTATGTCCGAAGCCAACCGATCGAGGCTCATGTGGTTCGTGGCCGGCGCGGCGCTCGGCGCCGCCATCGCCCTGCTTTATGCCCCGGCCTCCGGCGCCGAGACGCGCCGCCGCATCAGCGTGAAAACCCAGGAGGGCCGGGAATCGCTCCTGGAGTCCGGCAAGGAGCTGTTCGAGCGCGGCCGGGAACTTTACGAGAAGGGCCGCGAGATCGCCGACGAAGCGGCCGAGCTGTTCGAGCGCGGCCGCAAGCTGGTCGAGGGATGAACCATGGCTGAACCCAGCGCCGTCCTGCCTGCTTTGAACCGGCCGGAAGATCTGCCGGAATTCCGCAACGAAGCCTGGACCGATTTTTCCGCGGAGGCCAACCGCCGTGCGATGCGGGAAGCGCTCGCCGCCGTGCGCGCGCAACTGGGCCGGACCTATGAGCTGCTGATCGGCGGCCGCCGCCTCCAGACGGGCGCTCAATTCACGTCGATCAACCCGTCACGGCCGTCCGAAGTGGTCGGCATCCACGCGCGCGCCACGGCGGAGCTGGTCGTCCAGGCCGTCGAGGCCGCCAACGCCTACTTCCCGGTCTGGCGGAAGGTGCCCGCAGTCGAGCGTGTCCGGATGCTGCTTCGCGTGGGGGAGATCCTGCGCCGCTGCAAGCTGGAGTTCGAAGCCTGGCAGATCTACGAGGCGGGCAAGACCTGGGTGGAGGCCGACGCCGACGTCTCGGAGGCGATCGATTTCTGCGAGTACTATGCGCGGCAGATGCTGCGCTACGCCGGACCGGTTCCCGTCCCGCAGTTTCCCGGCGAGCGCGACGAGCTGCGCTACATTCCGCTCGGTGCGGGCGTGATCATCCCGCCGTGGAACTTCCCGCTGGCGATTTTGGTCGGCATGACGACCTCGGCGCTGGTCACCGGCAATACGGTGGTGCTGAAGCCCTCGAGCGACACGCCGACCACCGGCGCCAAATTCGTCGAGGTGTTGCTCGAAGCGGGCTTTCCGGCCGAGGCGATCCAGTTCGTCACCGGCAGCGGCGCCGAGGTGGGCGACACGCTCGTGCTGCACCCGAAGACGCGGTTCATCTCGTTCACCGGCTCGAAGGAAGTGGGCCTGCGGATCAACGAACTGGCGGCCCGGCCGCAACCGGGCCAGATCTGGATCAAGCGCGTGGTGGCCGAGATGGGCGGCAAGGACGCCATCATCGTGGATTCGGAAGCCGATCTCGACGCCGCCGTGCAGGGCGTTCTCGTCTCGGCGTTCGGCTATCAGGGCCAGAAGTGCTCGGCCTGCTCGCGGGCGATCGTCGACCAGACCCTTTACGATGAATTCCTCGAGAAGTTGAAGGCCAAGGCGGAGGCGCTCACCGTCGGTCCGGCCGACGACCCCGACAACTACATGGGCCCGGTGATCAACGAGCGCGCCCGCCAGTCCATTCTCAACTACATCGAGATCGTCATGCGCGAAGGGCGCCTGATCTGCGGCGGCGGACCGGCGCCGGGCGAGGGCTACTTCATCCGGCCGACGGTGGTCGCCGACGTCTCGCCCCGCGCCCGGATCTTTCAGGAGGAGATCTTCGGCCCGGTGCTGGCCGTCACGAAGGCGCGCGACTTCGATCACGCGCTCGAACTGGCCAACGATTCCGAATACGGCCTCACCGGCGCGGTCTACTCCCGCAACCGCGCCAAGCTGGACCGGGCGGCCGACGAGTTCCACGTCGGCAACCTGTACTTCAACCGCAAGTGCACCGGCGCCATGGTCGGCTGCCACCCGTTCGGCGGCTTCAACATGTCGGGGACGGACTCGAAGGCCGGCGGGCCGGACTACCTGCTTCAGTTCCTGCAAGCCAAGTCGATCGGCGAGAAGCTGATCTGAGCCGGCGCCTTCGAAGCGGATGCGCAACTCGATCCTGCTCGCGGCGCTCTGCTGCGCCGTTTGGGGCCAAGCGCCCGAAGAGGCGATCCGCGCTCGAATCGACGCGGGCACGCGCGGGCTGGCGGCGCCGCTGGCCCTGCGCGGAACCGCCCTGCTCGAGCTGCCCGGTGACATCTACGAGCGCCAGCACCGCCAGATCCAGGACTATTTCCTGCGCGAGATCGCCGCGACGCCGGCGCGCCGGGACCGGCTCTGGCGGGCGTTCCCGGCCGACGCCGCCGAGCGCCGCGCGCGCTTGGCTGCCATGCTGGGGAGCGTCGAACCCGTGGTCAAGCCGGCCCAGGTCACCTTGCTTTCAGCCTCCCCGGCGCTGCGCATCGAGGAGGTGGAAGTTCCGGTCGAAGGCGAGCACCACGCGCACGCCTTGCTACTCGAGCCGGCCGGCGGAGCGGCGTCGAAACCGGCGGTGATCGCAATGGCCCCGGACGAACTCGTACCGGAGACGTTCGCAGGGATTGAAGCCGGCGCGGCGCCCGCGCCGTGGCTGCTCGAACTGCTGGCCCGGGACGTCAGCGTCTGCCTGCCGGTCACCGTCACGCGCACGCAGGACCACCCCATGTGCCAGTCGACGCGCGGCAAAGACCGGCGGCACATCCTGCACCGCCTCGGCTTCGTCACCGGCCGCACGGTGACCGGCCTCGAAGTGGACCAGGTGCGCGCGCTCGCCGGGTTCCTGGCAGGACGCTCCGGCATCGACGCCGGCCGGATCGCGGTGCTGGGACTAGGACAGGGCGGCATGACGGCCCTGTACGCCGCCGCGCTCGACGAGCGCCTCCGCGCGGCTGCGGTCTCCGGCTATTTCGCCGCACGCGAGTCCTGCTGGCGCGAACCGGTCGACCGGATGCTCTACGGCCAGCTCGTCGAGTTCGGCGACGCCGAAGTGGCCGCTCTGATCGCGCCGCGGCGTTTTCTCGTGGACTCCGGCGACACGGGCGAAATCGAGCGGGCGCGCCGCTATTTCGCGCGGCGCCAGGCCGAAGGTCAGCTCCAGCTCGTCGCGGGCGGACCTGAGAAGCTGGCCGCCGCGGTTGCCGAAGCGCTCGAAGCCTCCGCGCCTTCGGCGGGCTACAGCTTTCCGGACCGGCTGCTTCGCGTGGAAATCGAAGAGCGGCGCAACCGCCACTACAACCGTTTGCTCGACTACCTCAGGCAGCGCATCCGGGCGAGCGATGAGGCGCGGAGGCGGCGCTGGCAGCTAATGGAAACGCCTGCCGAACGCCGGGCGGCGAAAGCGCAGGAGCTGGTGGCTGAGCTCGGCCGCCTGGTGGGCGAGCTTCCCGGCGGGGCGGCGCCGCTCAACCCTCGCACCCGCCTGATCAAGATCACCGACCGCTATCTCGCCTTCGACGTGCTGCTGGACGTCACGGAGGGAGTCGAAGCCTACGGCCAGCTTCTGGTGCCGCGGATCGCCGCCGGGCGGCGCCTGCCGGCTGTCGTTGCCCAGCACGGCCTCGGCGGCAAACCCAAGGATCTGACCCTCGAAGGGGAAAACCCGGACAAGGTCTACCATGGCGTCGGCGCGCGGCTGGCCGAGGCGGGTTATGTCGTTTTCGCCCCGTACGTCACCGTCCCGATCCCGCAGGCCGAACTCGTCAACCCCTTGGTGCGGCAGGCCGCCGCGCTCGGCCGCATGCGCACGAGCATCGAGCTGGCCAAGCTCCGCCGCATCGTGGACTTTCTCGAGTCGCTCGATTTCGTTGACGGCGAGCGCCTGGGCTACTACGGCCTCTCCTACGGCGGCTACTCGACGATCTGGATGGGACCGCTCGAGCCGCGCCTGAAAGCGACCGTGATTTCCGGCCATTTCAACGACTGGCGGCGGAAGATCACCGACGAAACCGAACGCACCAGCTACCTCCAGCACCCCGATGAGGATTTCTACAACTGGAACGTGCTGCCGCGCTTCTCGCACGTCGAGCTGATCGCCGCGTTCTGGCCGCGCGCGGTGATGGTGGAGTTCGCCCAGCATGACGCGACGACCTTTCCCGCCTGGCACGAGCGGGCCTGGAGCGAGGTGGCGGGGCTCGCCGCCGCGTGGCAGGCGCCCGACTTATTCGTGCGCGACCGCTTCGAGGGCGTGCACGAGATTCACGGCATCGGCGCCTTCGCGTTTCTTGACCGCCGTCTACGGCCGGAAAAGCCCTCCGAGCGCCGCTACCAATACCGGGCGTGGCCCAGCCTGCGGGATCTGCCGGGCCTCGGGGATGCGGCGCCGGACACGCTGCCGTATGTGACGCACACACTCGACTCGCACCCCGGAACGTGGGTGCGCGGCAGCTTTCGGCCGGCGTCTCCGTTCGCCGGGCTGGCCTTCCGGCTCTCGCGCACCGGCGAGCCCGGCGATCTGATCGTGCGCTACGGCTCGAGTCCCGGAAGCGCCGATCTCGGCGTTGCGCGCGTTCCGGCGACGCAGGTCTATCCGTTGTACGACCTCTGGATCGACGCGACTGTCCCCGGCCGGCAGCTCGATCCGGCTCGGGAAGTCTGGTTCGAGCTGCGGGCCGAGCGGGGACGATCGCCCGAGGATTTTTACACGCTGTACGGGCCGCGGCCGCTCGGCGGGGCCCGCTTCGCCGGAGAGTTCGCCGTGGCTTTCCGCCCGGCCGGGCCCGAGCCCGGCGAGGACCGCTTCGAGTTCGTCCGGCGCCTGCTCGAGCCGTGGCAACCGCCGCGCCTGGCCGACCGGACGCCGCGGCGTTTTGAAATTCGCGCGCCGGCCGGCTGGGATCCTGTGATCGACCAGGCGGCGGCCGATCTGGCCGAGTTCCTGAATGCTTCGGGCTCGCAGGTCGGCGCCGGCGGCGTGCCCGTCTCGCTGCTGCTCGAACCTTCTCGAGGAGACCCGGAGGCCTTTCGCCTGTCGGTTTCCCCTGAAGGCATCGCGATCAGGGCCGGTCATCCGCGCGGGATCCTGCGCGGCGTCTACGAGCTCGAGGAGCGGATGCTCGCCCGCGGGTCGACGGCGCTCGAACCGGCCGAGATCGAGCGGCGCCCCCGTTTCACCATCCGGATCACGACCTCGATTCTGCCCGGCGGCGAGCGCTACACGGAAACCTCGCGCGAGCTGCTGTACACAGACGGCCTGCTGCGGCGCATTTCCCGCGACGACTTCAACGGCATCTGGGTGTGGCTGAACGTCGAGGAGGCGGCCGCAGGTTCGCGCGTCTTTCCCGAACTCGACGACCCGGAGGCCCCCCGACGGCTGCGCCGCCTCCGCGCGCTCGCCGAGCGCGCCGCCCGCTACGGAATCGACGTGTGGGTCTACCTGGCCACCGGCTACCACCACCCGGTTCCGGAAAGTTTCTATGAGCGCCATCCGGAGATGCGGGGACAGGGTTGGGGCAATCCGCTGTGCATCTCCCAGCGCGCCGTGCGCGATTACTACGCCGAGACTGTGCGCACGATTTTCCGCGAGGCGCCGGGGCTGGCCGGCCTGGTGGTGATCTACGACAGCGAGGGCTTCTTTCACTGCGCCAACACCGACGAGACGCACCAGGCCTGCCCGCGCTGCCGCCGGACGCCGCGCGAGCTCGTCACGCGCGATCTGCTCGTGCTGCTCCACGACGCCATGCGCCGGGCCGGCGGCGAGCACAAGCGCCTGATCGCTTTCAACTACGGCCGTGACCCGCGGTGGCTCGAGCGCCTGTTCCCGTTGCTGCCGAAGGAGATCATCCACCAGTGCGATTTTTCCAAAGGGGGCCTCGTCGAGCGCGACGGCGTGCGGCACGTCACGGGGGACTACAACCTGACGCTGGTCGGCCCGCCCGATCACTGGGTCGAACAGTATGAGCTGACGCAGCGGCTCGGCCTGCCCTTCCTCGCCAAGACCGAACACGCCATCAGCCAGGAGTTCATCTTCGTTCCCTACATTCCGGCCCTGGAGCAGTGGCTGGCGCGCATCCGCAAGATGCGCGAGTTCAAGCTCGCCGGCTGGTTCGGCAACTGGTGCCACTACGGCTACACCAGCTCGCCGCCGGCGCGCCTGATCAACCGGATGTCCTGGGATCCGGCGCCGGCCAGCGTGCTCGAAGATCTCGCCCGGTCCGAATACGGACCCGAAGCCGCCCCGAAGGTGCTCGAGGCCTGGCGGCGCTTTTCCGAGGCGATCCGCGAGTTTCCGTACTCCGACAGCGTCGCGCGCCTGCCCGGCCCGCTCCAGAAAGGGCCCAGCCACCCGTTCCTGCTCGACCCGGCGACGCCGTCGTTCGGCCGCTGGCGCGCCTGGCAGAACGACCTCGGCTGGACCAAACCTTGGGGTCCGGAGATTACGGCGAAGTACCTGCGCCGCGTCAAAGAGGGCTTCGACGCCGGGGCCGCGCTGCTGGCTGAGGCGCCGGCGGCCGCCTCCGAATACCGGATCGCGCGGGTCATTTCGGCGTCGCTCGAAACGACGCTCCACCTGATCGCCTGGATCGAGGCGCGCGACCGGGGCGCCGGGCCGGACGAGCTCCTGGCGATCCTCGAGCGCGAGCGGCGCAACGTCGAGTCCGTCCTGCCGCTCCTCGACGCCGATTCCCGGCTCGGCTACGCCTCCGAAGGCGGCGGCATCCAGCGTCCGGGCCTGTTCACGCCGGAGCTGGTCCGCTGGAAGCTGGGGCAGCTCGAGGACGTGATGTACCGCCAGATTCCGGCGCGTTTCGGCCGCCCTCCCGTTCTGCCTGCCGGTTCGGATCTGGCCCGGCTGCTTGTTGCGGCCCGGTGAGCGGCGCGCTTGCGCCGGCAGGCGGGCTGCGGTATGCAAAACGTATGGCGCATCGCAGGAATCGCTCGTTCCTGATCGCGGCGGCGGCGCTGCAACTGGCCGCCGGCGGCAGCGAAGCGGAAACCCATCGGTTCGCTCCGAAGGTCTTCCACAACACGTTTTCCTCGGCGCATGCGCCGGTGCTGCGCATCCGGCCCGGCGACCGCGTCGTCACGACGACGATCGACGCGCGCGGCTTCGACCGTGATAACAACAAAGTCGGCGAAGGGCCGAATCCGCAAACCGGGCCGTTTTACGTTGAAGGAGCCGAGCCGGGCGATGTGCTGGTGGTGCGTCTCGAGAGGATCGAACCGAACCGGCCGACGGCCTGGTCGAGCAGCCTGCTGGCGCCTTACACGGCCGACCCGGCCTTCCTCCGTTTCGAGGGCTTGCGGGAACAGACGACGGAGACCTGGACGATCGACAAGGCGAAAGGCGTCGCCTGGATCGAGTCGCGCGCGTTCCGCCCGAACCGGATCGAAGTGCCCTTGCGGCCGATGCTCGGCTGCGTCGCCACGGCGCCGGCGCGGCGCGAAGCGGTGCCTACGAGCACGCCGGACACCTTCGGCGGCAACATGGACTACAACGGCATGGTGGCGGGCGTGACGCTGATGCTGCCCGTGAACGAACCGGGGGCTTTGCTGTTTCTCGGCGACGGCCACGCGCGCCAGGGCGACGGCGAGGTGGTGGGCAACGCCCTGGAAACCTCGATGGACGTCGAGTTCACGGTGGATCTCGTCAAGCGGAAGAAGATCGGCTGGCCGCGCCTGGAGACCGAGACGCATATCATGACGCTGGGAAGCGCCCGGCCGCTGCTCCAGGCGCTCCAGCACGCCACCACGGAGATGCAGCGCTGGCTGATGGCCGACTACGGTTTCGACGAGCGCGGCGCGTCGCTCTTGATGGGGCACGTGCTCGAGTACGACATCGCCAACGTCGTCGACCCCCACTTCACCGTGGCCGCCAAGATCCGCAAGACCTATTTGCCGGGGCGGCAATGAGTTCCGGGGGCGGCGGCAGCGTCTACTGATACTCCCAAACCCTCAGCGCATCGGCCAGGGCGTGAGCGCGGCGGACGGCGTCTCGCTTGCCGTACAGCCCATGGACGCGCCGCGTGAACTCGTACGGCGCCGGCAGAGGCAGAAGCGTAACGATTTCCCGCGGGGCGGCCAGGGCCGCGATTTCCGGCAGGTCGGTGAAGCGGAGCGCGTTCAAAACCGCCGGGCCCTGCCAGTGAGAATACGGGGGATCGTCGAGAACGAGGCGCGAGATCCGCTCGTCGAGC
The DNA here is from genome assembly GCA_037444135.1 of Solibacteraceae bacterium. Lineage (GTDB taxonomy): Bacteria > Acidobacteriota > Terriglobia > Bryobacterales > Bryobacteraceae > CALKXJ01. The sequence goes on along the minus strand of JBBIMZ010000083.1, from coordinate 1,956 downwards.
GCGGCGGCGTAGAGGGCGGGGACGGCCATCTCCTTTCGCGCGTAGACCGACAGCGAGGAGAGCCGGAGTCCCTCCTGCTCGAACAGATAATCCACCGCCCGCAGCAGGTCCCAGAGCTGCATCGTCTCGAGCGTCGTGCCGAGCAGCGCCGCCGTGTGCTTGACCGTCGCCTGCTTGTAGTTATTCATCGGATAGTCCACCGCTCTCGGCTGAAGCACCAGCGTGACGTGCGTGCCGAGCACGCCGAGCAGCGGGTCATAGTCGATCGGATAGACGACATCCCCGCGGCCTTTGACGTAAATCAGGCCGGGGTAGGAGGGCTTCGGCGAGCGCGGAACCCACAACTGGCCGGTGACGCGGATGCCCTCTTCGGTGGTGAACTCGACGCGCCACGCCTGAGCGTAGCGGGACGACCAGTCCTTGTTTTCTTGCCGGGACGGCTGGAGCGGGACGCGCGCGGCCGGAAAGCCGCGGAGGGACTTGTCGCGGAGCTCGGCGAGCAGGATGGCGCGGCGCTGTTTCCACTGGGCCAGAGTTCGGGGCGGACGCACCTCGGCGGCGGAGATGAAGGTCTTGTGAACGTAGCCGTTGACGGCGTCGGCCGGATACCGGTCGAGCACGGTCAGCGCGGCGGGTTCTTCCTTCTTGATCTCTCCCTCGTCGAACGGCGTGAAGTCGTTTTTCAGCCAGCGGTTGATCCATTCGCCGGCCTCTTTGCGGAAGGGCAGGATGTCGGCGTGCGGCGCGTCGTGGTCGTATTCGGCGATCCTGTCGCCGGCGCCGTAAAGCTCGTAGATCCGGCGCACGCGCCGGTAGACGTCACGGTAGCCGGCTTCCGGGAAGGCGCCGTCGCGCCGGGCGCTGACGATCTTGAGCGGGCGCGGAGCGATCAGGGCCGCCACAGGGGGCAGATCCAGCAGGAAGGTGTTGCGAAAGTAGATGCAATCGCAGTTGTGGTGCACCACGTCGAGAGCCACGTGGTGGCCGACGGTCCAGGTGGCGCAGACCGGGACGGCGGCCTGGAAGCGCTCGTCGGCCGCCGCAGCGAACCAGGTGATGGCGCCGCCGCCCGAGATGCCCGTGACGGCCACCCTGGCCGGATCGACCTCGGGGCGCGCCTCGAGGTAATCGAGGGCGCGGATGGCGTTCCAGACCTCCGGCCCGGCGGGCGTGTAACCGAGCGAGAGCCACTCCCACATCTCCAGGTCGTGCGCTCCGTGATGGATGCCGGGCACCTCGCCGAACTCGATCGTGTCGATGAGGAAGGCGACGTAGCCGTGGCGCGCGAACCAGATGCCATGGTGCTGATAATCCACCTTGGCGCCCCACGGGCCCGGCGAATGGCCGCAGAGGTACAGGACTGCGGGCTGACGCCGGGCGCCGTCTGGGACGTAGAGGTTCCCCGTGACGTACAGGCCCGGCATGCTCTGGAAAACAACCTTCTCGACACGGTAACCATCGCGCTCGAACTGCCCGGTGACGCGCGCCCGGAGCGGCGTCCGGGCGGGCATCGGATCGAGCCCCAGAATATACAGAAATTGCTTGCGGACTTCCGCGCGGCGCGCCTTCCATTCTTCGAGGCTGCCGATCGCACCCGGGAAGCGTTCGGTGATCTCGGTGGCGCGGCGCACCAGATAGTCCTGGAACATCTGGTAACGGCGTTCGACGGTGCTCGGCTGGGCCAGAAGCGCGCCGCTGAGCAATGCCAGAAGGAGCGGAGAGGAGAAGTGAAGCATGGTTTGGCGCGGCGGGGAAACCTGCCCGGGCGCCGGGCGTGCCCCGGCGGCTCAGCCTCCTCCGACAAACTGAACGATTTCGATCTGCTCGCCGCCGCGCAGGCGCGTGGCGGCCCAGTGCTCGCGGCGCAGGATCTCGCGGTTGAACTCGATGGCGACGCGCTCGGGCTCGATTTCCAGGTGGCGCAGCAGCTCGAGGATGGTGGCCCCGGCGGGCACG
>JBBIMZ010000082.1:8344-10504 GCA_037444135.1 Solibacteraceae bacterium | reverse complement strand
CGATTCGCGAGGCGTTGCAGCAACTGGAAGAGCGCGGGCTGGTGGTGAACCGCCCGCGCCGCGGCATGTTCGTCGTCAGCCTCGACGAGGAGGAGACGCAGAAGATCAACAGTCTGCGGCTGGTGCTCGAAGCCGAGGCCTTGCGCCTGTGCCGCGTTCGCGCGACGCCGCAGCTGGTGCGGCGCCTCCAGCAGCTCGCCGACAAAATGGAGCGTTCGGCGAGCGGCAGTCCGGCCGTCGAAGCGGTGCAGCTGGACCTGGAGTTTCACCGGACCATCTGGAGCCACAGCGGAAACGAGTATTTGGAGAAGACGCTGATCGGGCTGACCGCGCCGTTGTTCGCCTATGCGTTGCTGACCAAGCCCAGGGCGGAAAAGATGCGCATGATCCTGGATTCGCACCGGCCGCTGGTGGACTACGTCGCCGGCAGGCTCAAGCGCAGCGCCGACGAGGTCGTCTTCGACCACGTCAGTCTGCGCTGGACCGAGCCCGACAAGTTTGCTTCACGGCGGCTGGCGCCCGGCTCGTTCTGACGGTCACGGGCTGTCGGGCGCGGCGCCGGTGATCAGAAAGACCGGTTCGCCCGCGGCCACGTGCGGGCAGGCGTGGATGAGAACGACGAGGCCGGCGCGGGGCGCGGTGTAGCGCTCCAAGGGGCGGCCGCCGAAGTCCACCAGAGCTCCCAGGCGCTGACCCGGCTCGACGGGCTCGAGCAGCTCGACTTCGGGCAGCAGGAATCCTTCGCGCGCGGCCACGACGCCCTCTTCGATGTTGCCGCTGCCGAACAGGCGCCGGCGAGGCGGAGGCGAGTCCGGCACGCCGGAGAGGATTCCGAGGTGGCGAAGCAGGTTCTGGAGGCCGCGGCGGAAGACGGCCAGATCGTGCGGGTCGATGCGGCCTCCGCCGTGAGCTTCGGCATACAGGCAGGGGATGCCGCGTGCTTTTGCGGCCGACACGGTGCGTCCCGGCGGCGTATCCGGATGCTCCCAGACGACGGGCGCGCCGAAGGCCAGCGCGGCGGCGCGGGCCCTCAGATCGCCGGCTTCGTAGCCAACGAGGGCCGGCATCTGCCAGGCGAGGCCCCCGCTGTGCAGGTCCAGGTAGAAATCCGCCCGCGCCAGCACGTACCGGTCGAAATGCCAGGCGAGGACTTCCGAAGGCGAGCCGTCCGGCCGGCCTGGAAACACGCGGGCCAGATCGGCGCCGTCGAGCGGCGAGCGGCGGGACCGCCGGCGGAAGGCCGCGACGTTGACGACCGGCGCCGCGATCAAGTCCCCGCGCATTTCGCTCGGCTCGAGAGCGGCGACCGTGTCGAGAATCGCACGGATCCCCTCGTACTCATCGCCATGAACGCCGGCCGAGAGGACCAGCACGGGACCATCGCTGCGGCCGCGCACGACGAGGAGCGGCAACTGGAGCGCGTGCGCGGCGGCGGCGAATTCGAGCTCCAGCGAGTGCGCCCCACCGCGCGGGAGTGCTTCGAGGCGAAATTCCTCCGGGCGCATCCTACTTGCCGGAGGCCAGGAGCCAGTCGCGCGAAAAGCGCGCCCAGCGGATGTCGCGGCCGCCATCGGGGAGTTGTTGCTGCCAGACAGCGACGATCGTGCCGTCGGCCGCCTGGGTAAGGCCCGGGTAGGAGACCTGATAGCCGATGGGATTCGCCAGGATCTTCGGACGGCTGAACGTCTTTCCTCCATCGGAACTGAGCGCGGCGACGAGCGGATAGCGGTTGAGCGGCGAGTTGTTCCAGACGGCAACGATCTCGGCGGGCTGGTTTTCGAGGCGCCAGAGCGCGGTCGGCGTGTTGTGGCCGATCAGAGCGCTCGGTTTGGGGTCCGACCAGGTGACGCCGTAATCCGTGCTCCGGCTCTCCCAGTGGCGCGAGCCCCCGGAACGGAGAATCATCAGGATCTCGCCGGGGGCCGTCTCGACGATCGAGGGCTCGCACAAGCCGTTGGTCGAAGCCGGCGTCTGCTTCTCGATGAACGTCGTCAGATGGCCGTGCAGCGTCCAGTGGATGCCGTCGCGGGACTTCAGCAGCCCGCTGGCGAGCACCATTTCGCCTTCGGTGCGCGCCGCCATACCGCGTTCGGCCCACAGGTCCCAGGAGATGCCCATGGCGTAGGTGCCGTCGGAGAGCTTGATGGCGTTGTGCTGCTT
>JBBIMZ010000082.1:0-8333 GCA_037444135.1 Solibacteraceae bacterium | reverse complement strand
GTGTACTGGCGCGGGATGAAGATCTCCTGCGGGCGGCCCCAGGTGCGGCCGTTGTCGGCGCTTTCGATCACGATGGTCCAGGCCTTGTCGATGCGGTTCGGAATGCGCACCCGGGTCGCGTAGACGAAGACGCGGTCGCCGTCGACGAGCATATTGGGATCGGCGTCGTTCATTCCGGGTTCATCGAGGAGCAGGCGCGGGGCCGACCAGGAACGGCCGCCGTCCTCGGAGATGGCGGCCATGAACCGGCAGTCGGCGGAGTCTTTGGGGCAGGCGGTGAAGACGCACAGCAGGCGCCCGTCGCCGAGGCGCGCCACCTGCGGGATGGCGTTGCGGTGCAGCGCGGCGCCGTCGGAGCGGACGACCGGGCCGGTTTCGAGGTCGGCGGCGGAGGCGGCTGCGGCGAAAAGAAGGAACCAGGACAACATCAGGCTCAGTTTATCATCTGTCGACAGGTTGTCAATAGGCGAGCCAGCCGCCGTCGACCGCCAGCACCGCGCCGGTGATGAACGAGGCCGCCTCGGAAAGCAGGAACGCCACGGCCTCGCCGACCTCCTCGGGCCGGCCGCGGCGCCCGAGCGGCGTCACGCGCAGATACTTGCCGCCGGCGCCGGCCGCCTTCAGGTGCGCCACGATCCCGGCGCTTTGCGGCGTCTCGATATCGCCCGGGGCCACGGCGTTGACGCGGATGCCATAAGGCGCCAGCTCGATCGCCAGCGACCGGGTGAGCGCCACCTGGCCGGCCTTGCTGGCGCAGTAGGCCGAGGCGAATTCCTGAGCCGCAAAGGCGCCCACCGACGCAATGTTGACGATGGCGCCGCCGCGACCGGCGCGTACCAGTTCGCGCGCTACGGCCTGCGAGCAGTGGAATGTCCCTTTCAGGTTGACGTCGACGATCTCATCGAGGCGCTCAGCCGGGCAGTCGAGAAAGGGCGCCACGGCGGGCGGGCCTGTGACGGCCGCGTTGTTGACGAGGAAGTCGATGCGGCCGAAGCGATAGAGCGCCGCGCCGACCATTGCGTCGACCGTGGCGCGGAGCGCAATGTCGGTTTCGACGCACAGCGCTTCGGTCTCGGGAATCGTCCGCGCCGCCTGACGCGCCAGCTCGACGCCTTTCTGAGCCAGCACGAGGCGGGCGCCGCGCCGGGCTAGGACTCGCGCGATGCCCAGGCCGATTCCGGTGGCGCCGCCGGTTACGATAGCGACTTTGCCTTCGAGCTTCATGGACGGGCTTCCCGGCGGAGCAACTCCGGCAGTTCTTCACCTGCGACGAGCAGCTCGCGGCCGGCCTGCTTAGCCGCCGCGGCGATCGAGTCCGGATCCTTGAATCCGCTGCCCGTCACCAAGCAGATGGCGGGGGTCTCCGGGGAGAAGGCGCCCTGCTCGAGTAACTTAAGCAAGCCGGCGAGCGAGGCTGCTCCGGCCGGCTCGGCGAAGATGCCCTCCAGTTGCAGGAGCATCCGCTGAGCCTCGTATACTTCGTCGTCGCTGACGGTGACGCCGAGGCCGCCGCAGGCTCGCAACTCGGCGAGCGCGGCTGAACCGTCGATGTCGAAAGGCACCGACAGGCCGCTGATGCGCGTGCTGCTGTGGACGGGCCGGATGAGGCCATCGCCGCGCTTCCAAGCCGAAACCACGGTGGAGCACCCTTCGGGCTGCACCGCGTGCACGGGCCAGCGGCGGGCCAGAGCCCGGCAAACCGCGGTGTAGAGCCCGCCGCCGCCCAAGGGGACGAAGACGTGGTGGGGCTCGCCGTCTGTCGCATCGAGCAGTTCGCGCCCGAGCGACTCGACGCCAACCATTCCTTCCGGGCAATAGGCGTAAGCGGAAACAACCAGCGGGAGATCCAATTCCGCGGCGAGGCGGCGCAGCAGCTCGAAGACGGTGCGGGTCGACTCGGCCGAGGCGCCGAATCCCCGCACGCGGACCACCACGGCTCCGTGGGCCTTCATCTGCGCCAGCTTGGCCGACGGCGTCCGCTCATTGGCGGCGATCAGGCACCGGAGGCCGTAGCGGGCCGCGAAAGCCGCCAGCGCGGCGCCGGTGTTTCCGGAGGAAGTGGCGAGGCAGACGGCGGCTCGCCGGTCGAGCAGGCGCGTGATCTCGGCGGCGATGAAGCGATCTTTGTAGGAGCCCGTCGGGTTGGCGGTTTCCAGTTTGAAGGCGAGGCGCCGGAGGCCGAACGGGCGGGCGATGCCGGTGCTCGGGATCAGCGGCGTGCGGCGTTGGCCGAGGCTGGCGGGGATTCCCATTGTGTCTCTCTGTCGACAGTATTCTACAATCGAATGCATGACTGTTGGAGGCGTGATCCCCGCGCTCGGCACTCCCGTGACCTGTGACGAGGCCGTCGATCGTGACGGTCTCAGGCGCCTCGTCGACCACCTCATCGAGGCCGGAGTGCACGCCCTGTTCGCCAACGGCTCGATGGGGGGCTTTGCGTTTCTCACCGACGACGAGCAGGTCCGCTCGGTAGCGATCACCGTGGCGGAGACGCGCGGCCGCGTGCCGGTGATCGCCGGGGTCGGCGAGACGAGCACGAGGCGCGCTCTACGCCTGGCGCGGCGGGTCGCGGCCGAGGGAGCGGACTTTCTAGCGCTGCTGCCGCCCTTCTTTTTCCTGGCGCGCCAGCAACACCTGATCGAGTATTTCGGCGAGCTGGCCACGGCGGTCTCCGTGCCGGTCTTTCTCTATGACAACCCGGTACTCACCAAGAATCCCATCGAAGCGGAGACCGTGGCCGAGCTCTGCCTGCGCCTGCCGCGCCTGGCGGGCATCAAGGTGAGCGATTCGAACTGCATCAAGTTGCAGGCCATCGCCGAATTGGGGCGCCGGCACGCCGGTTTTGCGGTCCTCACCGGCAGCGAGCACCTGACGCTGTTAGCGCTTCAGATGGGTTGCCACGGCTCGGTGGGCGGGCTGTACAACATCTGTCCGCACCTGGCCGTCGACCTCTGGAATGCATGGCGGGCAGGCGACCTGGAGACGGCGCGGCAGCGCCAGCGCGACCTGATCGAAGTCTGGCAAATTTTCCGCTACGGCGCCATCTGGGGGGCCTTTGACGAGGCTCTGCGGTACCTGGGTATTTGCGAGCGCGCCACCGGCCGGCCGTACGTGACGACTCTCACGGCGGCCGAACGGGCGGCGGTTCACGGCATCCTGGACCGCTACGTGCTTCCTTGCCGGAACAGCAGCGGCAGCAGCTCCCGAAGGTAGCGCCGCCAGACGGGCCAGCTGTGGTCGCCTTCGGTGAGGCGCCAGGTATGGCGAATTCCCTTGGCCTCGAGCAGCGCGACGAATTGCCGGTTGGCCTCGATCAGGAAGTCGTCTTTGCCGCAGCCGATCCACAGCAGGCGGAGCGCCGCGTTGGATCGTTTCGGGTCGGCCAGGAAGCGCTGGAGCGCTTCGTTGGAGGCCGGCTCGCGCACGGCCGCGCTGAACATTCCCACCCAGTGAAACAACTCCGTGTGGCCGAGACCGATGCGGGCCGACTGGCCTCCGCCCATCGAGAGTCCGGCGATCGCCCGGGAATCCGGGTCGCGCCGCACGCGGTAGGTCGCCTCGATGAACGGAATTACGTCTTCGAGCAGGTCCTTTTCGAAGAGTCGGTTCTGCTGCTCCCAGCCGGTGCGCGGATCGGCCAGCGGCGTGATGTGGCCGAACGGCATGACGATGAGCGCTTCGGCGGCCTGGCCTTCGGCGATGAGGTTGTCCATGATCAGGTGCGCGCGGCCGATGTGCATCCAGCCGCTGTCGTCGTCACCGGCGCCGTGCAGCAGATAGAGCACGGGGTAGCGCCGGTTGGAAGGGCCCGCATAGCCCGGCGGCGTGTAGACGTGCAAGCGGCGCGTCTGGCCGGTCGCCTTCGAGCGGTAATGGTGGATATGGACGGCGCCGTGGGGCACATCGCGCAGGTCATAGAAGGCCGGCGACTCGCCGGGGACTTCGAGCACGCTCGAGGCGGGGCGCACGCCGGTTTTGAGGACGGGGTTGTGCGGGTCGATGGTGGTGACGCCGTCGATCGAGTAAGTGTAGTTGTAGATATCGGGTTCGAGCGGCCCGATCGTGAGCGTCCAGACCCCGTCATCGCCGCGCGCGAAGGTCTTCTCGCCCGGATACCAGTTGGCGTTCAACTTCACTTCGCGCACGCCGGGGCCGCGAAGGCGGAACGTCACCCGCCGATCCGGATGGACTTCGGGCGATTGAACCTGTGGTTCGGGCGGCGGGCGCCGCGCCGGTTGTTGGGCCATGAGCCCGCCGGCGAGCAGACTCGCCAGCGCCGCGGTCGTAATGTGGATGGTTTTCATGCAGCTCCTCATCTTAAACCGGAAAGGCGTCCTTTGTGCCGGCAACGTTTCCGCCATGGCAAGCGGCGGCATGATGTAATACCTGAATATGCCTGGACTCTACCGGCGGCGCGACATACTGGGGGTGCTGCCGGCCGTGAGAGCGACGGCGCAGGCGGCTTCCGGCCGGCTGGAAGTTGAGATTCGCGAGCGCGGCAGCGGGGCTGTCGTGCCGGCTCGCGTCTACCTGACGGATCGGGAAGGGAAGCTGTGCGCTCCGCCGGGTGCAATCGCCTATCGGCGGCGCGAGGAAGAGCATTTCGTATCGAGCGGCCGCTTCGGGCTCGAACTTCCGGCGGGCGATTACCTTCTGAGAGTTGAGCGCGGTCTGGAGTACCGCCCGGAAGAGACCAAGGTCGAGTTGCCTGCCGGCGAGACTCGCCGCGTGACGGTTGAAATCGGGCGCTGGATCGCGATGAACGACCTCGGCTGGTACTCGGGCGACCTGCACAACCACCGCAAGATCGAGGAGATGGCCGCGCTCCTGCTCGCCGAAGACTTGAACCTGGCCCCGACACTGACGGACTGGATCTGGGAAGGACGGCCGATCTCGACGCCGCCCGCGACAGACGAGCCGATCCGGCGCGTCGATGCGCGGCACGCCTACAGCGTGCTGGACAAGGAGATCGAGCGGCTGCGGCACGGGCCTGGGGCCGTCGATCTGGTGGCGCTGAAACGGCCGATTCCGTTCGAGGGCGACTGGCTGTATCCGCCGAACGACATTTTCTGCCGGCAAGCCCATGCCCAGGGCGGCTACGTCGACGCCGAAAAGATCATGTGGCGCGACATCCCGGCCTTGGTGGCGCTCGGCCACGTCGATTTCGCCGGCGTGGTCCACAATCATTTCAACCGCCACGGCGTCGAGATCGAAACCGAGCCTTGGGGCATGGCGCCGAAGGATCAGCCCGAACACCACAGCGCGCGGAGGCTGGCGCTGTGGACGCTCGAGATTTACTATCGTTTTCTGAACTGCGGTTTCCGCCTGCCGGCGTCGGCGGGGAGCGCCTCGGGTGTCAAGGCCGCCCCGCTCGGCCATAACCGGGTTTACGTGCGGATGGGGAGGCCCTTCTCTTACGAAGGCTGGTTCCGGGCGCTGAAGGCGGGTGCGAGCTTGGCCACCAACGGACCGGTGCTGTTTTTGACCGTGAACGGAAAGGGGCCGGGCGCGGCGCTCGAGCTGCCGGCGCGGGGCGGCACGGTCCAGGTCCGTGCCGAGGCGCGCGCGCCCGCTGCGCTCGAGCCGCTCGAGATCATCTTCCAGGGCCGCGTAGTGCACAGCGGCGGCCCGCCCGCGGTCGAATTCGAGCTGCCCGTCGCCGGGTCCGGCTGGGTGGCGGCGCGCGTCTTCGAGCGTGGCGGCAAGACGGTGCGGTTCGCCCAAACCAGCCCGGTCTGGGTACGCGCGGGCAGCCATCCAGGCACGGTGGCCGAAGACGCGCGCTACTTCGCGCTCTGGCTGCGGCGCGAAGCCGAATTTTATCGCAAGGAGGCGCGCTTTCGGTCGGCCGAGCACCAGCGCGCGATGGTCGAGCTGTTGGAGAGAAGCGAGGCGATCTACGCGCGGACGGCGGCGGTCAAGGGCTGATCTTGCCGAGCACGACCGGCCGCCTGGCTCCGGTGGCCGAGGGAAGGTTGCCGGGCCGCTTGTGCCAGGTCTCGAAGGCGAGGACGGCGAAGGCGATCGCCTCCTTGGCGTCCGGGTCGATGCCGAAATCGGCCGAGGTGAGGATGCGCACATCGGGCAGGAAAGCGGCCAGGTGCGCCATGAGGCTCGGATTGTGGACGCCGCCGCCGGAGACGATCAGTTCGTGGACCGGCATGCGGGGCCGCACGAAGCGTTCTATGGCGAGGCCGACCGCGGCGGCCGTCAAGGCCGTGGCGGTGGTGATGAGGTCCTGAAGAGGCAGGCCGCTTGCCAGCAGGCGCTCGACGAACTCGGCGCCGAACTGCTCCCGGCCGGCCGTCTTCGGCGGCCGGCGGCCGAAGAAGGGATCGCGAAGCAGCTCCGCCAGAAAGCCTGAGTCGAGCCGGCCACGGGCGGCGATTCTGCCGCCGGCGTCGAAGTGCAGGCGTCCGTTGGTGAAACGGGCGGCGAGCGCGTCGATGACCATGTTTCCCGGGCCGGTGTCGAAGGCGACGACATGGTCCGGCCGGGCCCGCGGGGGGATGGCCGTGATGTTGGCGATGCCGCCGAGATTCAGCGTCACGCGGCCCCGTGTCGGGTGTCGGAAAAGCAGGTAGTCCACATAGGGGACGAGCGGCGCCCCTTTGCCCCCGGCGGCCAGATCGCGCGGCCGGAAGTCAGCCACCACAGGCACGCCGGTTCGCTCGGCGATCACCGCAGCCTCGCCGATCTGAAGCGTGGAAGCGATCCGGCGGCCCAGGAACCGGGCGCCGGAGCCGTCATGAAAGATCGTCTGGCCGTGACAGCCGATCAGGTCGAGCGACGCGGGTGGGATGCCGGCTTTGCGGCAGGTAGTCAGAAGGGCGTTCGCGTAGAGCTCGCCCAGCAGAAAGCTCAACCGGGCGATGGTCCCCACGTGGGCCTCGCGGTTCGAGACCGCCAGGAGCGCCTCGCGGACGCGCCGCGGATAGGGGATGGTGCGGCAAGCGGCCACCGAGATCTTCTTGTTCCAACCGGCGCCGGCAATCTCGGTGATCGCGACGTCGATCCCGTCGAGCGACGTGCCGCTCATCAGGCCGGCCACTCTCACTGCCGGTTCAGCTCCTGTTGGAGTTCGCTGAGGATTTGCAGCGCTTCGATCGGGCGGAGTTCGTCCAGATTAAGCCGGCGGATCCGCTCGGCGATCTGGTAGTTGACCGGCTCGAAGAGCTGGATCTGGACGGGAGCGGTGCGCTGGCGGCGGCGCGGGGCCAGTTCCTCGGTTACTTCGTGTTCGCTCTGTTCGTGGTATTCAAGCACCTGGCGGGCGCGCTCGATCACGCTCAGGGGCAAGGCGGCCAGGCGTGCGACCTCGATGCCGTAGCTGCGGTCGGCGCGCCCGGGTTCGACCCTGCGCAGGAAGACAATCTTGTCGCCCGCTTCTTTGACAGCGACGTGCAGGTTCCGGACGCCCTCCAGCTGCTCGGCCAGCTCGGTCAACTCGTGGTAGTGCGTGGCGAACAGCGTCTTAGCGCCGATGCGGTCGTGAATGTATTCGACCACGGCCCAGGCGAGCGCCAGCCCGTCGTAGGTGGCCGTGCCCCGGCCGATCTCGTCGAGGATGATCAGGCTGTCGCGGGTCGCCGAGTTGAGGATCACGGCCGTCTCGGTCATCTCGACCATGAAGGTCGAGCGCCCGCGGGCCAGGTTGTCGGAGGCGCCGATGCGAGTGAAAACACGGTCGACCAGCGGCAGCAGCGCCTCGTCGGCGGGCACAAACGAACCCATCTGGGCGAGGATCACCGTGAGCGCCGTCTGGCGCAGGTAGGTCGATTTACCGCCCATGTTCGGGCCGGTGATGATGGCGATATAATCCCCCCGCGGATCCAGGTACAGGTCGTTTGGGATGAAGCGGGACGCTTCGCTCTCGGCGAGCTTTTCGATGACCGGGTGGCGGCCGGCGGCGATGCGCAGCTCGCCGGAAGAGGAGAATCGCGGCCGGCAGTACCGGTTTTCCGCGGCCAGCTGGGCGAGGGCCGCATGCAGATCGAGCTCGGCGATGGCGGCCGCCGTCCGCCGGATCCGCGCCGCCTCAGCCGCGGTGCGGGCGCGGATTTGGGCGAAGATCTCCCGCTCGAGCGTCAGGATCTTCTCCTCGGCGTCGAGGATCTTGCTCTCGAGTTCCTTGAGCTCCGTGGTGGTGAAGCGCTCGGCGTTCACCAGCGTCTGCTTGCGCTCGTAATCCGGCGGGGCCAGGTGCAGATTGGCTTTGGAAATTTCGATGTAGTAGCCGAAGACGTTGTTGAAGCGCACCTTCAGCGAGCCGATGCCCGTGCGAGCCCGCTCGCGCGCCTCGATCTCGGCGAGATAGCGGCGGCTGTTGCGGC
>JBBIMZ010000081.1:0-10565 GCA_037444135.1 Solibacteraceae bacterium | reverse complement strand
AAGGCGCCGGCCGCCGCCCGATGCCCGCCCCCCCCGAACCGGGCCGCTACGGCGCGGCAATCCACCCCCGCCCGGCGGCGGAAACTGACCGCGCCCAGGTACCGCCCTTCGGCCAGACCGCTCGGGTCGGCCGCCAGACGTAGGGTCTCGCCGTTATCGGCGGCGACGGCGCTCAGCCAGCGGCCGCCGGTCTGCGGCAGCACGGCGACGCTCCCTTCGAGCAGCGGATTGTCCGAACCGATCGGCACGTTGCGCACGACCGGCGCCGGATCGCCAAAGGCGTAGCGTAGCACCACGTAGCCGAGCGTCGGCTGAGCCAGAAGCGAAAATGCCGGACCCGCTGCGAGCCGGTCCTCAAAGCGCGGCTCGGCCGCCGCGCCCGCCAGCGGGGCATAGCCGACCCGGATCGCCGGGCTCCCGAGACGCACGGGCTGGGCGAAGACCACTTGGACCGGAATGTCGAAGCGGTCGATCAGATCCGCTCCCGTCACGCCGTCGTAAGGTGCCCGGGCCACCACCTCGTAGACGACGACCGCCTCGCCGCCTGTCACCGGCACGAGTTCGACCGGCGATGCCGCCGAAAGCAGGAATCCTCCGGACAGGTCGCCGGCGAAGTTCACCACCCGGCGGGCTTCCAGTTGCCCGGGCGCGCCTCCCGGCCGGGTCGAGATGACGCTGTTGGGCGCGATCAGGTAGACGCCGGCCGGCAACCCCGTGATTCGGGCGGCCAGCCGAGTACCGTGGTCGGCTGCGCCCGGACCTCCCGCGGTGAGGCCGCCGTAATCCGGCGTGAAACCGCTCTCGGTGGCATATCGCGCGTCAGGGATGCCCTGCTGGCGCGGACTCAGCGGACCGGCGATGGTGTTCTCGATGCGCTTCTTGAAGGCCGCGGCAACGAGCTCTTCGAACCGCAGCGTGGTCTGGTTTTCGACCACCGTCGCGGCCAGACTGGGCAGCGTCAGACCCACGGTGAGTTGCGAAACGCCGATGAGCAGCGTCCGGCCCGGCGTGGCGCTGAGATACGCCGTCACGGTCGCCGGACTCGATCCTTGCGCCGGCAGCCGCGTCACGTCCGCCCGCACGTTGACCAGCCGCAGAACCCGCACCGAGCCGGCCGGGGCCGGCACGAACGGGATGTTCATCCACACGAGGCGGTTCGCCGCGCCGGGAACGCGGAAGCCGTGGTAGACGTTCCCGGAACCCGGCGCGCCCGGACCTCCCGGCGGCCCCGGCGCCACCCCGGGCGTCCCTTTGACCTGCCCCGGATATGTCACGCCGTTCGACGTGTTCGCCACAGCCGGCCGCGGATCGTCGATCAGCAGCATCGCTTCGGTCTCGTCGGTCTCCAGCCCTGTCAGTGCGCTCGTGATCGGAACGTTCAGAAACAGGTCGAGATTGATGAAGTGAACCAGCGCCGGATCGCCTCCGGCGCAGGCGAGACGAATCGACCCGGTCAGCTCCGTGGCGCCCTCGGCGCGGAGGACGGGAGCTTCCGCCGTCACGAGACACTGGATGAGAGCGTCTTGCGCGGCGAGCGGAATCGCGCCGGCTGCCACAAGACCGGCGAGCAGAAACGGTGACGCGCCCGGTCGCATATGAACCCCTGTGCCCAGTCTATCCCCGCCGGATTGACGGCGTGGCCGAATCCTGCGACAACGGTCCTATGGCCGAACCTTCCATCCTCGTCTTCAGCGCCCATGCGGCGGACTTCGCCAGCCGCAGCGGGGGAACGCTGGCGCTGTACGCCCGCCGCGGCGCCGCCGTTCATGTCGTGGACCTCACGTACGGCGAGCACGGCGAATCGGAAGACTACTGGGCGCGGCCTGGCCCGAAGTCGCTCGAGGAGTGCAAGCGCGTGCGCGCTGCCGAAGCCGCAGAGGCCGCTTCGATCCTCGGGGCGACGATCGAGTTCCTCGACTGGGGCGATTACCCGCTCGAAGTCGGCCGGGAGCGCCTCGAGAGCCTCGCCCGCCTGATCCGCAGCCGCAGGCCTGACATCATCCTCACCCACTGGAAGTGCGATCCGTTCAACGTCGACCACGAGGTCACCGCCGCGGCCGTGCTGCGCGCCACGGGCATGGCGGCCGTGCCCGGCTTCGAGCCCGAGACCGCCCGCATCGACTGGCCCTCGGTCTTCGCCTTCGAACCGACCGTGCCGCGCGACGACGCCACCGGCTTCGCCCCGGACCACTACGTCGACATCGGCGAAGTCTTCGACATCAAGCTGGCGGCGCTCGCCGCCCTGCGCTCGCAGAGCAAGCTCGTGCGCTTCTACACGCAATGGGCCGAGTATCGCGGCTTCCAGGCCGCGCAATCGGCCTCCAGGCCTGTCCGCTACGCCGAAGCTGTCCAGCGCTACACCGCAGCGGTCTCCGGACGCCTTCCGGAGACGACCCGGTAGAACAGTTCCAGGTACGCACCGGCGGCTTTGGCCCAGGAGAACGCCGCGGCCCGAACAGGTCCTTCGCGCTCGAGCCGCCGCCGCAACTCTTCGTCCTCGATCACCTGTTGGATCGCGGCCGCCATCGCCGCCTCGTCGTGCGGATCGAACAGGACGGCCCAGCCGCCGGCGATCTCCCGCAGCGGGTCGATCGCCGAGCAGGCCGTGGGAATCCCTGCGGCCATGGCTTCGAGCACCGGCAGGCCGAAGCCTTCGAAGGTCGAGGGATACACGCAGGCGTGAGCGCGGCCGTAGAGCTCGTAAAGCTGCTCGCGCGAGAGCCAGCCGGTGAGCCGGACCCGGTCTTCGAGTCCCAGACGGCTGATCGCCCGTTCGACGGCCTCGGCGTGATAGCCGCGCATCCCTGCGAGCACGAGCGCCAGATCGGCGTGCCGGCGGCGCAAACCGGCGAAGACCTCGAGTAACCGCTCGAGGTTCTTGTGCGGATGGAGCGTCGACACGCACAGCAGAAACCGCTCGGGCGTGCGTTGCCGCCGCAGGCGGCCTACCTCGAACAGTTGCGCTTCCACTCCGTGAGGAATAAGGCGCACGCGGCCGGCCGTCGCCGGATAGTAGCGCAGCAGATCCCGGCGCGTGGCTTCCGAGACGGCCACCACGGCGTCCGAACTCATCGCGGCTTGATACAGCAGCAGCCGCCACGCCGGCAAATCGAACCAGCGAAAGTACTCCGGATGGCGGCGATGCTGCAAATCGTGAAACACCGTCACCGTGGCGCACGGCGCCACCAGCGGGGCCGTGAAGCCCGGATTGAGCAGAACATCGATCCGCCGCCGGGCCGCCGCCACAGGCAGGCCGGTCTGCTCCCACACGATGCGCCCGGGCCGGAAACGACCCGCCACCGGCTGAGGAACATGGTGGAAGTTCGCCGCGCCGGGCACGAGATCGGAACCCGTTTCGCGATTCGTGAAGACGAAATACTCGTTTTCGCGGTCCACTTCCGCCAAACCGCCGAGCAGGCCGCGCAGGAAGATCTCCGTGCCACCGACGCTTCCGGGGATCAGATACAGCGCGTTGACGCCGATTCGCAAGCGGCCCATCGCGGCTCAGCGAACCGGCCGTTGCCGCAGGCGGCCTTCGGCGGCGGCGAGGCTTTCCCGCGCCACGGCGAGCTCCGGGTCGATCGCAAGGGCACGCCGGTATTCCCGGGCCGCCGCCGCATCCTCACCGGAGGCAGCATACACATGTCCCCGGTACACATAGAGCATCGCGAAGTTGGGATCCGCTTTCTCGGCGGCTGCGAGCGCCTCCAGGGCCTCTTCCCGCCGGCCTTGCTTCCCCCGGACCATACCGATCAACGAGAGCACGTGCGCCGACTTCTCCATCGCCGCGGCCTGCTCCAGCTTGGCCAGCGCTTCTTCCGGCCGGCCGGCGCAATCGGCGGCCAGCGCCCAGTTGACCAGCAGGCGCACGTCCGGCGCGCTGAGTTCCGCCGCCCTGGCATACTGGCCAACCGCGTCCTCGCAGCGGCCGCTCTCGTAGTAGGCGTACGCCAGTTGAAAGTGGGCCCGCCAGTTGCCGGGCGCTTTCTTTACGGCGTCTTCCCACAAGGCGGCCGGACTGGCCCAGACGTGGTTGCGATGCCACGTGAGCAAGCCGCAGGCCGCCAGCACCGCCGCCAGCGCTCCGGTCAGCCTGGCCTGCGAAACTCTCCAGCGCGCGAGCAGCGCGACCAGGATCAGCAGCAGGCCGATCGAGGGCAGGTACAGCCGCCGCTCGACCAGCAGGTCCTTGATCGGAACGACGGAAGAGGTGGGGGCGATCAAGACCAGGAACACAAACACGCCGAAGCTCGCCAGCCTGTGGCGCCGCCGCAGCCGCCACGCCAGGACTGCGACCGCCGCCAGAGCCGCCAGGCCCGCCAGCGACGCCGGATCGGCCGCCGAAGCGACGGCGCGAAAGTCATGGTCGACGTTCTGCCCGTAAGGCAGCAGCCACATCCGCAGATAGATCCAGCTCGCCTGACACTGCGTCAGAAAGTATTTCTGCCAGGGCAGCCCCTCGACTGCGAAGCCGGCTGTATCGGCCTGACTGAGCACGCGCCAGACGAAGGCCAGGCCGGCGGCGGCCGCGAGCGCCATCGGCGCGTACAGGCGCCAGTTGCGCTTCACGCCGGCCAGCGAGAAGCCGGGATTGAAATAGTAGTCCGTCAATAACAAAAGGGCTGGGAAAACCGCCGTGTGCTCCTTGGTGGTCACGGCGGCGCCGAACAGCGCTAGCACGAGCGCCGCCTCGCGCCACGAGATCGCCTCTTCGCGCCGCGAGAGAAAAACCGCCCAGGCGCCGTAGGCGAGCAACACGCTCAGATTCTCCGACCGGCTGGCGATATAGGACACGGCTTCGGTCTGAAGCGGATGGAGGAGAAACAGTCCGGCGGCGAAGGCGGCCAGCGTTTCGCCGAGGCGCGCCTCGACGCCTTCTCGCTCCAGGAGCCGCCGCACGATGAGAAACGCCATCAGGCCGGCCCCGAGGTGAAACGCCAGGTTGGCGGCGTGGTAGCTCAGCGGCTCCAGACCGAACAGCCGGTAGTTGAGCCAGAAGGTAAGCATGAGCACCGGCCGCACGCCCGCCAGCCACCCGGCGAGCGGCAGCCTCTGCTGCGCCGGATCGGCGAACGGCAGATACCGGTCGTCGAACAGGAACGGCCCGTCGAGCGCCGGTCCATACGCCAGCCACAGCGCGACGGCGGCCAGCCCGGCGCCGGCCGGCAGGCGAAGGCGATTCGTCCGCCATCCGGAACCGGCCGGTGGCAAGACCGCCGCGGCCCTCTCAGCGAGCTTGCGCCTGCTCTTTTTCATACAGCGACCGGATTCGGTATTCGAGAATGGCGACCCGCTGCGCCAGGGCGATATTGGCGTCTTTGAGTTCAGAGATGATCATGGAGAACCGGTAGAAGACCAGCAAGAAGACGCTGAAGGCGATGAACACCAGCGCCAGCGGGGGATCGCCGATGCCCAGCACGCCCGCCAGCCGGCGCAGCGTTCCTTCGGCGCGCGACAGCGCCAGCAGCGTCACCCCGGCCGCCAGCCAGCTCACCGAATACTCGACGCGGATGTGCGCCCGGCGCAACGAGGCGAGCACGACCAGGATCAGCGTGGCGCTCAACAACGTCACTACGTTCAACAAGCGCTCCATGGACTCTATCCTCTCCTCAACGCCCTCCTTCTGCGGGGGCCTTCGTACTTGAGCACGTTGACGAAGACCCCGAGCAAGACGTGCGCGATGTAGTAGAGCGATTTGGCCGCCGTGATCGAACTGCGCCCGGCGCGGCGCGGCCGCACGCGGCAAGGAACCTCGAGGAAACGGAAAGCCCGGCGTTGCAGCACCACCAGCGCCTCGATTTCCGGGTACTCCAGGGGAAAGCTGCGGCTGAAGACGGCCAGCGCGGCGCGGTTGACCCCGACGAACCCTGAGGTCGGGTCGCGGACCGGCCGGCCGAGAATGGGTCTCAGCACCAGCCGGAAGAAACGGATCCCGAGGGCGCGCAGAAAGCTGGTGTACTGTTCCGGCCCGTCCAGGAAGCGCGAGCCGATCACCATCTCGCAGCCGGATTCGCGCAGCGCCTGGTAAATCGCGGGAATGTCGCGCGGATCGTGCTGGCCGTCGCCGTCGACGCGAATGACGTATTCGTAGCCCAGCTCGTGCGCCAGTTTGTAGCCCGCCTGGACGCACCCGCCCAGTCCCAGATGGTGCGGCAGCGTGAGCAGCTCCGCGCCGGCCTCCCGCGCCACTGCCGCAGTGGCGTCGCTCGAACAGTCGTCGACCACGAGCACCGGCGCCTCCGGCACGACCCGCCGGATTTCGCGAACCACCTCCCCGACGGCGCCGGCCTCGTTGTAGGCCGGCACGAGGATCATCAGCGAG
Organism: Solibacteraceae bacterium; assembly: GCA_037444135.1. GTDB lineage: Bacteria > Acidobacteriota > Terriglobia > Bryobacterales > Bryobacteraceae > CALKXJ01. Next base: position 4,243 of record JBBIMZ010000081.1, on the reverse strand, counting down.
TCGCGTCCGGCCGCCTTCACAGCGCCGCCACCCGCCGCGGGCTGATCGAATGGAGGCGCATCAGCCGCCGGAACTCGCCCGGACCGATGCGAGCCTTGCGCCGGATCATCCGCCGCTGGATCGCCAGCCTCCGCCGCGCGCCGATCAAGCTCCAGTGCGCCTCCAGGACGATCCGCGCCAGGCGCCAGGCGCTGTGACCCTCCTGCCGGAACTCCGCCGCAGCCCCGCGCCCCAGGCCCATCAGCGCCAGATGCCAGAAATAGCGCGCCGCTGCGGCGAACGGCACGCGCCACAGCGCGCCGGCGGGAAAATTCTTCCAGGCCACAAGCAGCCGGTTCCGCTCCACATAGTAAGCTTTCAGGGGCGAGCGGCGGCCGGCCGAGTGCGAGTACCGGTGCTCGACTACAGCCCCCGGAACGTACAGGCACTTCCAGCCGGCCCAGCGCGCGCGCAGGCCCAGATCCGTGTCTTCGCAATACAGAAAGAAGTCCTCGTCGAACAGTCCGATCTCCTCGAGCATCGCTCGCCGGTAAAGCGCCGCCGAGCCGCTCGGAAAGAAGACCTCTTCCGCCACCGCGTACGCCTCCGGCGGCGCGCCGTGGCCCCGCTGCTTGCTCGTGCCGTCGGCTGCCAGCAGCATGCCCGCAGAGTCGAGCCGGCCGCTGCCGGCCAGCAGCACCCGGCAGGCGCACGAGCCTACGTCCGGCCGCGGCTCGATCGCCTCCAGCAGCGCCGCGATCCACCCGGGCGCCGGCACGGCGTCGTCGTTCAGCGTAGCCAGAAACGGCGCCCGGCTCATCCGGTAACCCTGGTTCACCGCCGCCCCGAATCCCACGTTGCGCGAGTTTTCGACCACTCTTGCCGCCGGCGGCTCCCCCGCCGCCCGCACCAGCCCTTTGCCGCTGTTGTCCACCACAATCACTTCAAAATCGCGGCGGCTCTGCCGCTTGAGCCCTTCGAGGCATTCGCGCAAAGCGCCGTCCGCCGCCAGCGTCGGGATGACCACGGTGACGCGAGGTTCCGGCAAGCTACGATTGTACGCAATCGCGCGCAGGCGCACGCCCGCCGCATCTTCACCGGCCCGCGCCCAAATTCTCGTACCACTTCAGGTTCGCCGTCGCCGAACCTATAAGAACAAGCTCTCACCGCAGACAAATTCTACGGTGACGCCGTGCTGCTGAAGCGCGGAGAATTCGCCGGGCCTCGCAGGGTCATCCTCGAGCTCCACTTGCGCCACGCGTTTCGGATTCCACCGATTGTCGCAAAGCCACTTGAAAAAGGCGTCACCTGCTCCCGGCTGGCCGGCGAACACCAAATGCCGCCGATACTCGCTGAAAATCAGACCTGCTGCGTCGATCACGAGCAGCCCGCCCGCAGCGATGTCCGCCAGAGCCTTCGCGCAGGAAGCTGCACACGCCAGCGGTTCTGAAGCCTTCCGGTTCGCGACGACGGCGACATTGGTGTCTACCACGACCGGCCTCCGCTTCTGCCGCTTCACCTCCGCTCACCTTGACCTCTTGGCCGCGGCATCCATACGGGCCGCCACTTCCCGAAGTTCGTCGCCGAAAAAGCCCTCGGGCCAGTTTTCGATGTCCCCAGCCTTAGTAACCTTGAGCGGCTCCAGGCGCGCCCCGGCGGGCCCTCGAGTGCGGAAGTACAGCGCGACATCCTCTGGATTGACTTTGGCCTCTGCGACGCGACGTTGCAACCGGCGGAGGAAGTGCTCCGAGTGACTTTCGACAATCAACTGCAGGCAGCGCTCCTGGTCCCCCTCGCGCGATTGAACTGCCTCGATGAAAACGTCAGCGAGCGACATCTGCACGGAAGGGTGAAGGTGGATTTCAGGCTGCTCGAGCAGCAACGTCGTATGCGGCTGCGCATAATAACACTCTACGATCACCGGCAGGAGCTGGGAAACTCCGAACCCCACGTCCGGTGCCACCACATCCGTGCGCGTTGCCGGCGTGCGCACGACGACCTCATATTCGTTCCGGTGCTGTGCTATCGGCCGGACTGAAAAGCTCTCCACCAGCTTCATCTTCTCCAGCCAGTGGGCGATGATTTCCTGAAAAGGTCGCTCACTCTTTCTGAATCCCGGACTGATGTGACGTTTCGCGGCAGCCAGCAACGCTTCGACCGCCCGGTCGCCTCTCCAACCGACGTGCTCAGGCTCCTCTCCTGACCAGACATGGGATCGTTTCGGAACAGTGCGGAGCGGACCCAGATATTGTGTACGTCCCAACATCTGCTCGAGGGAAAGAGCCAGATCGCTGGTGAAACCGGCGTTCTGGTAGTAGGCGGCCACCTCATCGGGGAATCCATAGAATCGCACCGGGGCCGGTAACTTCGATTCCCTTCCCGGATTCCGGACCAGCCTGTAAGGCTCCGCTTTCAGGTCGAACTGCGCCCCGGACGCGTTGTTCGCTCCCGCCCGTGTCATCGAAACCCGAAGAGGCGAGTCCCCGCCGGTTAACTCGTACCGGAAGTACGTGGCGTGCGGCGCCCCGTCCTTCGGATCGAAAGCAATACGACATTCGAAGGAGATCCGCTGCCCTTCGTACGTTTGCGGGCCGACGGGATCGGAAACGCGTAACGGCTGGGGCAACTTCCATTCCAACAAGAAAGAAAGCTCCCTCTTCAGATCGTGTCTGAAGACCACGTCGCGGAAACTTCCCAACTCGACAGGGGTGCTTCGGTCACCGAGGTGTAGGACGCGCCGGCGGTCGGCGGATCCAGCCGTTTGCCGGAGCATCAACAGAAACTGGATGAGGCTGCTCTTCCCCGAACTGTTTGCCCCGAACAGGACTGTGAGAGGCGCCAGCCGGACTTCAAGAGTATCCTCCCAGATCTTGAAATTCCTGAGCCGAAGCTTCGTCAGCATCACCGTTCACCTCTAGTCGCCCGCCTGAGGGGTCTCTCGAGATATCTGCTTCTCATTCCAAATTCTCGTACCACTTCAGGTTCGCCGTCGCCGAACCGATGCAGGCGACGTCCGAACGGCCGTCGGCGTTCAGGTCCGCCACGGCGCAGGAGGCGGCGGCGATGCCCCCCGCATCGAGCGTTGTCCGCCGCCATGAACGCCCGCGCCGGTCTGCGGCGTAATAGATGTAGACCGAGCGCCCTGGTCCGCGAAAGCCGGCGATGATTTCATCCAGCCCGTCGCCGTTCAGGTCGGCCGCGGCGATGGTGTGCCCGTCGGCGAGACTGTCGTCGATGACCTGCCGCACCCAGCCGTTTGCCCGGCGGCGGTAGACGGCCACCTGGTGGCCGTGCCAGGGTTCGATGTCGGCCAGAAAGCGCTCGCCGCGCAGCCGCCCCACGGTCACGTCGCTCGAGCCGGAGCGAGGCCAGGGCGCCGGATCGCCGCGAGTGATCTCGAGGCGCCGCCACTCGCCGGGGCGCCGCAGCGAGTAGACGTGAATCCCGAGAAAGCTCGCGGTCAGAATGTCCTCGCGGCCGTCCCCGTCCCAATCGCATATGAAAATGCCGTGCACGACGCCCTCGTTCTTCTCCCCGATCAGGCGCCGGCGCCACTCGCCGGGGCGGTAGTACACCAGAGGGACGTGATCGCGGTAGTCCGGCTTTTCCGCCCGTGCGCCGGTGAGCGGCGCGTTCACCACCACCGGCTTGCCCGAGCCGTCGATGTCGGCGCAGCGCAGCCGGTGCGACGTCGGCAGCCGGTCGATCTCGACCGCGGTCCACGGCCGCCGCGGATCGCCGGCCGGCCGGAGCAGTGAGACGATACCCAGGCTGCGCCTGGCCTCGTTCTCGAAAGCGTGCGCCACCACGATCTCCGGAAACCCGTCCTCGCCGGTGCTGCACGAAGCCAGGTTGATCATCCGCGACAGGCCGGAGGCGAGCACGCGCCGCTCCCAGTGGGGGCCCTCGAACCAGACCAGATCCGTCATCCCGCTGGCCAGCGCCACCAGGTCGATCCGGCCGTCCCGGTTGACGTCCAGCGGCGTTACCTGATAGCCGCCCTTGAGATCCGTTGCCACCACGTGCTCGCGGAAGCGCGCCGGCGGCGCCGCCGTCAGCCAGGCCCCCAGCAGCAACCACCACAGGCCGGCTCGCTTCATTGCGCCTTGCCCAGCCACCGGATCCGGAAATTGTAGGAGCGGTCCGCGCCGCCGGGCAGTACCTTGTGCAGAAAAATGACCTGGTCGCCTTCCTCGGCGACGGCCACATTGTAATTGCGCACGTGCGGCAGGATGCTCGCCAGTTCGGTCAGTTCGTGGTAGTG
>JBBIMZ010000080.1:0-10655 GCA_037444135.1 Solibacteraceae bacterium | reverse complement strand
CGTCCCCGGAGCGAGCCGGCAAGCGTGTACCAGACCGCCGCCGAGGCGGCGTAGAACACGGCGGCGCCAACGGCGGTGTTCGGGCCGCCCAGCCAGTTCAGCAGCGGGGCCGGCGCCAGACAGCCGCCGGCGGCGCCCAGAAGGCTGCACAGGTAGACCCGATCGCTGCGGGCGCCCGCTTCGCCCGCGGCGCCCGCCAGAACAGCGCCGGCCGCGATGAACGGGGCGGCGCCCGCGAGCGTGAGCGCGAGCGTGGGACCGGCCGGCGCGTGGTGTAACAGGAGCGCCAGCGATGCGAGGACGAGGGCCGCGCCGAGTCCGGCGAACTTGCCGAGGTCGGCAAACAGGCGCCGGCCGGAGCCGCTCAGCGTGCAGGCGAGACCTCCCCCCGCGCACAACCCGGCCACCGCGGTCAATCCCGCGGCCCAGAGCCAGCGCGAACCGAGAACCACGGCGGCGATGCGCGCCAGCGCCACATAATAGACGAGCGCCGCCAGCGCCGTCAGCGCGGCGCCGAAATACAACAGCGGCTCATTGCGCGTCTGGTGGTTGCTCGCCGGAGGTGAAGCCGACAACTTCTTATGGTAAGTTAGTCTCGCTCGCCGACACCAGTTCGGCGGCCCGGCCGCTCAAGGCCGCTCGAACAGGAGCGGCTCGCCGTGCGCGATCTCGACGTATCGGACCTCCGGGGCGCTGATGCGCAACGCCGCTTCGAACAGCTTCGGATTGGCCGAGTTATCCGGGAACATGTCGTAGTGGGACGGAATCGCCGCGCGCGGCCGGATCCGCCGCGCCAGTTCCGCCGCTTCCCAGTGCGAGAGGTTGTTGAAGCCGCCGTTGATCACTGTGATCATCAGCTCCGGCGCGTGGCGCGCGGCGGCTACCAGCAATTCCGAGTAGTCGGTGTCGCCGGTGACGTAAATCTTCGGGCCGTCCCCGAACTGGATGATGAAGCCCATGTGATTCAGATCGGTCGTATCGGTCGGCAGGGCGAAGGCGCCATGCAGGCGCAGATCGCGGAACTCGATCCGGCAGTCCGGCCAGGCCGGCACGATGCGTCCCGCTTCCACTCCTTCGGCGCGGAAGACCTCGCAGCTCGGGTGCGGCCCGATGAACTCCATCGTGTCCTTGTGGCGGAGCGCCCGGATCGTCTCCGGGTCGGTGTGGTCCAGGTGATTGTGGGTGCACAGGAACAGGTCGACTTCAAGCTCCTCAGGTGCGATCAGCACCGGAACCTGCCGCCTCAGATTCAACTCCGGGTAGGCCGCCGCACAACTGTCGCTCAGGTACAGGTCCACAGCCGCGAGCGTGCCCTCGGGCGACTTAAAAATGTAGCCGCTCTGGCCCAGCCACCAGAGGGCCACCGAACCTTTCGGAACCGCGAACCGGCGGATCTGCTCCATCAAGCGCATCGGAGTCGCTCCTTGTGTTACATCATGGCGGCCGGCGGGGCCGGCTCGTCGGGCCGGCCCGCGTTGGCGAGCGGCGTGCGGATCAACTGAAACGCAAGCAGCAGCAGGACGGCGATGCCCGCCAGGAACGAGGGCGCGGCCGGAAACTCCGGCAGCGGCCATTCGAAGAAACGGAAGGTCGCGACGACCAGGCCCATCAGCGCTTCTCCGGCGATCAAGCCGGAGGCCACCAGGATCCCCACATTTTCGGCGCGGATCCGCTGGGCTTCGTTGAGCCGCCGACGGGCCGCCAGCGTGTCGGTGAGCCAGCGGATGACGCCGCCGACGAAGATCGCGAACGTCGTGCTCAGCGGCAGGTACATGCCGACGGCGACCAGCATGGGACTGCGCACGCGCACCATGATCATCGCCAGGCCCATCATGATGCCGACCACCACCAGGGGCCAAGCCATCTCGCCGCCGACGATCCCTTCGGCCAGCGACGCCATCAACCCCGCCTGCGGCGCCGGAAGCTGGCGGTCGCCGAAGCCGGTCCCTCCGGCGTTGATGTTGCCCTCGTGCAGCACCAGCAGAGGAATGTACATCACGAAACTCGCGCAGACCACGGCGATGAGGTCGCACAGCTGCATCGCGCGCGGAGAGCCGCCCAAGATGTGGCCGACCTTGAAATCCTGGAGCAGCTCGCCGGCCACCGCCGAGGAGACGCAAACCACGGCCGCCACCCCCAGCACCGTCGCCACGCCGGCCGTTCCCCTCACGCCGAGCGATACCATCAGCACCGCCGCGATGATCAGCGTCGACAGCGTCAGACCCGAGATCGGGTTGTTCGACGAGCCGATCAGCCCGACCAGACTGCCGGAAACTGCGGCGAAAAAGAACCCGACCACCAGCATCACCACGGAGGCGACGAGCGCGGCCGCCAGATTGCCCGACAGATAGTGGTACAGGGCGATCATGGCCAGGAACGCCGCCGCCATCAGCGTCAGCACCGTCCGGGAGGACAACTGCTGTTCGGTACGGTCCAAAACCGCCGTCGCGGCGCGCGACTGCTTCAGATCCGAGAAGGCCCGGGCCAGCCCGCTCGCCAGACTCGTGCGCATCCGGAACAGCGTGAAGGCGGCGCCGACCAGCATTCCGCCGACTGCGATCGGCCGCACGATGCGCAGCCAGACGGCGCTCGCCAGCGCCTCCCAGGAGCTCTCGGTCGCACCGGGCGGCAGCAGCGTAGCCAGCTGCGGGCCCATGAAGAAGATCAGCAGCGGCACCAGCAGCCCCCAGGCGAGCACGCCGCCGGAGAAATTCAACGCCGCCAGCGCCGGACCGATGATGTAGCCCACGCCGAGATAGGCGGGGCTGATCGCCGGCGCCGAGATCATCGTGACGCCCACGGTCGGAACCGCCTGATTGCTCTGCGGCCCGCCCAGCCGCAACATGCTGCGGCCGAGCTCGCCGATGCGCAGCAGAATGTCCTTTTCGGAGGCGAACAGCTTGAAGATCCCCGCCAGATAGACGGCGCCGCCGACGAACATGTTCCGGAAGAGGTGCCGGGCAGCTTCGGCGCCGCGCTGGCCTGCCTTATGGATCTCGCCGGCGGCCACGCTCTCCGGGAAGGGCAGCTCGCGGTCCTCGACCATGCCCCGGCGGATGAGGGAGATGAACAGCACGCCGAGCACCGAACCGACCAACATCAGCGCGGTCGATTTCCAGTAGGCATACTCGAAACCGAATGACGGCCAGGCGCGGGCGATCACGAAGGCGGGCAAGGTGAAGATGGCCCCGGCGGCGACCGATTCGCCGATGGTGCCCGCGGTGCGCGCCACGTTCTCCTCCAGGATCGTCCCGCCGCGGAGCCGCAGGACCGCCATCCCGATCACTGCGGCCGGATACGTGGCGGCGATCGTCATCCCCGCGCGCAGGCCCAGATAGGCGTTCGCCGCGCCGAGAATCACGGTCATGACCAGACCGATCAGGACGGCCCGCAGCGTAAATTCCTTCATGGGAACGCTGGGGGGCACGTAGGGGTGAAATTTGGATTCGCTCATCGGCCCTCTCCTCGAGAAAGACTCATCATATCAGCGGCCCCGGGGGCCGGCCGGTGTCACGCGGAGAGGCGCCGGAAGCCGCCGGGCGCCAGTTCGTAGGCGGTGGCGCGCGCGTCGTGCTCGAACCGGACGAGGCCGTTCGGGCCCAACTCGAGCGTGCCCCGCCCGAAGCTGGCGCGCGTCATGCCCATCAGCGCGTCGAGCAGGTGGGGCCGGTCCGGAGGCGCCATGACCTTCAGCCGCACCGGTTCGGTGAACTCGAGCACGGAGGCGCGAAAGTCCGTGTACAGCTCGACGCCGAGCTCGAGATCGGGGCACTGCTCGCCGTGGAAGTTGACCGCCTGCGCCAGCAGCGCTTCGCGCGCCGCCTCCCGGTCAGCCGGTCGCCCGATCTGGACGTTAGAAGCCGAATAGATCATGTCGCGGGCCAGAAAATACGGCTTCAAGTCGATCACCGGCGTGCCGTTGATGAAGTCCAGGCGGTCGAACTCGACCGTCGCACCGGCGACGCCCAGCACTTTGGCCACCGTGAGGCCGATCGGGTTCGGCCGCGCGGGCGAGCGCACGGCGAAGACGCCGTGGAGATGCTCCGGGCCGGCGCCCGCCAGGCCGCGCGGGATGACTTGCAGCAAGTCGCGCTCGGCCTCATCGAGCCAGGCCAGCACCCACAGGTGCGAGTGCTTGTCGACGCGCAGCAGCCCGTCGCGGTACTCCGGGCGCAGTTCGATCCGCGCCGGCGCCCCTAGCCGCGGCATCTGGCTCCGGCTGCGCACGGCCGAGCGCACAGTTCCGATTTGCTTGAGTTCCATGCTCTCCACGATGCCAGAAGGGGAGGGGCGCCTTCGAAGAGGGCGATCACCGGGAGCCGCCGGGCCTTCATCGCGGGCGCGACGGCCGCTGGTCGGGGCGAGAGGATTTGAACCTCCGACCCCCTGCGCCCAAGGCAGGTGCGCTACCAGGCTGCGCCACGCCCCGACACGGAATGCCTCTTCGATTGTAGACCAGCCGGCGCGCCCGCGCGGCTTTCAGGCCGCCGTCTTGGGCAGAGCCGGGTTGGGCCGATAGTAGTGACCGGGCAGGAACGGGAACTTGCTGGCCAGCTCCTCGGCCGGAGCGGCGAGTTCGACGCCGAAACCGGGCCGGGCCGGCAGGTCCAGGTAGCCCTTCTTCACGACCAGCGGCTCCTTGAAGACCTCCTCCTTGAGGGGATTGAACGTCTGGTTGAGCTCCAGCATCAGGTGGTTGGGGATGCCCGCCACCAGCGCCGCATTCATCATCGTGGTGAGCCCGCCGTGCCAGTTGTGCGGGCAGCAGAGCTTGCCGTTGAGGTGCGCCAGGCGAGCGATGTGCCAGGCTTCGGTGACGCCGGTGGTATTGCAGTCCGGCTGGACGATGTCGTAGCCGTCGCGGTCGACCCACTCTTTGAATTCGTTGCGCGTCACCATGGTTTCGCCGCCGGAAACCTTCACAGTCTTCATGGCGGCCCGGATTTTGCGGTAGTTGTCGATGGCGCCCGGTTCGCGCCGCGGGACGGGCTCTTCGAACCAGAGAAATTTCAGCTCCTCGAGCACCGGCGCCAGCTCCAGGCACTCCTCGAGCGTCAGGCGCATGTTGCTCTCCTGTATCAGATCGAAGTTCGGGCCGACCGCCTCACGCAGCTTGCGCAGGTAGGGAATGTACTGGGTCACCGTGATGCTGCTGGCCTTCCAGTCCGTGCCGATGCGGAACTTGAAGGCGGTGTAGCCGGCCTCTTTGTGCCGGACCGCTTCATCGATCAGATCCTCGGGGCGCTTGTACCAGGCGTACTCGACGCCGCCGCTCGCGTACATGCGGATGTGCGGGTTCGGCGGATGGTCCACGGCCAGGAGCTCGTAGACGGGCAGGTTCTTGGCCTTGCCGATGATGTCCCACAGAGCCCCGTCGACACCCGCCCAGGCCACTTGCTGGCCCCACGGGGCCGGCTGCCAGACCGCGGTGAGGTGCTCGACGTCGAACGGATTCTTGCCCACGAGCCGCGGCTTGATCTGCTCCTCGACGTACTTCTTGATCAGCTCCGGCCCGCCGTACTGGCTCGATTCGCCGATGCCGACCAGGCCCTGGTCCGTGAAGACCTGAACGAGCACGGCGTCGGTCTTCCAGCACTCGATCGTACCGGTCACCCAGATCTTGTCCTGCGGCAGGGCGTAAGAGAGCAGCGTGACGCGGATGTCGGTGATTTTCAACTTCTCCGGGCGGATGCCGTCGAGCGGGTGATGGCGGATGCCGCCGAGCGGCGCCGGGCGGCGCCGGGTAGCGGCCGCGCTAGCCGCCAGCGGGGCGGCGAGCAAGGAGCGTCTGGAGATCGCCTGCATGATGCCTCCCGTCCAAAACCAGAGATTCAGATTCTCTATCGAGAAAACTGTAACACGGCGCTCATCGGGGCCGCGGTTCCGGCGGATCGGCGGCAGGCGACGAAGCCCCCGCCGGCGGCGGACGACGGCTCAGCAGGATCCGGGCGATCTCGCGGTGGCGGGCCGCCTCCTCCTTCCGTCCCAGGCGCAGGCAGGCCGTGGCGAGCGCCGCGTGCGCTTCCGGAAAGTCGGGCGCCGCCTCGACCAGCGCTTCGAGCACCTGGCGGGCTTTGTCGAACTCCTGAAGCTGCACGTAGAGGCTGCCCACCTGGTACTGCGTCTTGAAAGAGCCAGGCCGCAGGCGGAGGGCGCGCTCGAGCCAGGGCCGCGCCTGGACCGGATCGCCCGCCTCGCGGAAGAGAACGCCCAGGTAGAAGTTGGCGTCGAAGTCGTTGGGGTCGAGCGCCACCGCGCGGCGCAGCGCCTCGGCAGCGCCGGCGGCGTTGTTGCGCTTGAGCCGGACAATGCCGAGCTGCGACCAGGCGGCCGCCAGATCGGGCTTGAGCGCCGCGGCCTTAAAGAATTCGGCCTCCGCCGGCTCGAGGTCGGCTCCGCGCAGATGCGCCAGGCCGAGCAGGAGGTGGGCCTCGGGCGTCTCACCGCGGCCAAGGATCCGGCCGACCAGCTCCTGGCCGCGCTTGACCTCGCCCTGCCGGATGAGCGCGGTTCCGAGCAGATAGGCGATGGCGAGGTTGTCGTCCTGAGAGGCGGCGAGCGGCTCCAGTACGGCGATGACCTCCCGGTTCTCGTCGCGCCGGAAGTGGCAGTCGGCCAGAAGCAGGGCCAGTTCGAGATCCTCAGGCTGCGCCCCGCGCAGCCGCGTCAGCTCGGCGATCGCTTCTTCGAGCCGGCCGGACTTGTAGAACGCCAGCGCCAGGTTGCGCCGGATGCCGGGGTGGTCGGCCAGCGCGAGCGCGGCCCGGTACTCGCCGATCGCTTCTTCAAAGCGCCCCAAGGCAACGAGGCAGGCGCCGAGATTCGAGCGGGCGCCGGCGTGCCGCGGCTGGGAGCGGAGAAATGTGCGGTACCCGGCGACGGCGCGGGCGCAGTCGCCCTCGTTCTGGCGCCGGAGGGCTTCCTCGTAGACGGCCCGCGGGTCCGCCTGCGCGGCAGCCAGAACGAGCAACGCCAGGAGCGTCACGGTCCCAGCTTACGTCAAAAGTAGAACTTGATCCCCAGCTGGATCACGCGGCGGCCGGTCTTCTGGCTGGTGTAGCCGAACGAGCTCAGGTTGGCCAGCTTCCCCGATGCGTCGAAGTTGAGCGTCAGGTTCGGGTCGCCGGCGCGGAACGTCCACAGCGGGTGATTGACGAAGTTGTAGGCCGAAGCCCGCACCTGGATCCGTTTGCTTTCGCCGAAGCGGAAGTTCTTGAACAACGACAGGTCGTGGTTGACCAACGCCGGTCCGCGGAAATAGTAACCGTAAATCGTCGGCCCGTTGCGCAGGCGCCCGGGCGGCGCAAAGCAGGCGCCGTTGATGTATTGCTGCGGCGCCAAGTTCTCGAGCGGATTGCAGGTCAGGAACGGCTGCGCCGCCAGGGCGTCGGTCCCGTTGACGGCCTGAGCAGTGATCCGGGTGCGCCCGTCTTCGAGGAATCCGGTCACGCTGAAATTCGACGCGCTGTTCGCCGACAGCTCCACGCCGCTGGCCATCGTGGTGATGCCGGAGATCTGCCAGCCGTTGGCCGCCGCTTTGGCGAACCGGTTCGACCGGGCCAAGTCGGGCAGCTCGTAGATATAGGCGACGTTGAACATGTGCGTACGGTCGATGCCGAGGATCCCGTAGTTGTTGTCGAGGCTGAAGCCGTCGCCCTGCTGGTCGCCCACGCCCCGCGTGCCGAGGGCCTTGGAGAAGGTGTAGGCCGCCTGGACGTTCACGTTGCGGGCCTGCCAGGAGAAAGTGGATTGCAGCGAATGGTAGTTGGAGACGAAGCCGTGACTGATCCGGTTGATCGAGCTGTAGTTCTGCATCGGGCGGAAGTTGTCCGTCGGCGAGTTCGGACTGTCGATCATCGCCCCGTAGGGCACCTTGTTGATGTTCCGGAGCTGCCCGCCGTTGAGCAGGTCGCGGTCGGCGTTGCCGACGTAGGCCGCCCGGAAAAAGATGTCCTTACGAAGCCGCTGGCCGATCTCGAAGCTCCAGTTGTAGCTGACCGGCTTGGTGTCGTCGTCCAGATCGACCACGGTAAGTCCGGTTTTCACCGCCCGCGGCGACAGCTTGTCGACGTCCCGCATGAAGCCGGGCGCGTCCTGCGTGTTCGAGCGCTGGCCGGCGGCGATGTTGTAAGCCGCGCCGCAGCAAGTGGGCTCGTTGAAGCGGAAGACGCCGAAGCCCGTGCGCAGAATCGTCCGCCCGGTCCCGAAAATGTCCCAGGCCAGCCCCAGGCGCGGCTGGAGGAACAAGGCCCGCGTCCGCGCTCCGGCGAGCGGGATGCCGGCGTCGATGCCGTGATACGCCAGCCCGGTGAGTTTGGCCAGATCCGCCGGATTGTTGCTGTAGCGGGCCTGATCGAAGACGGCGAAGCCGATCCCGGTGCCGGACCGGTCGCCCCAAGGTTGTAAGTGCGACAGGCGGAGCCCGACCTCGAGCGTCACGTTGCGCGTCGCCTTCCAGGAGTCCTGCACATAGGCTTCGAAGGCGTCAAAACCCTGGGACACCATCAGGTTGCTGTTCTGCTCGAAGTATGTGCGGTAGATGCCCATCAGCGCGTCGGCGAAGGCGTTGCCGGTCGTCAGATTGCCAGTGGGTTGGAAGGTCCACTGGCCTTGACTCGATCCGGAGTCGGGCTGGTCCTGGAGAATCACCTGCCAGTGAAAGCCCATCTTCAGGCTGTGGCTTCCCTGGAACATCGACAGATTGTCGGCCGCCGAGATGAGCCACTTGGTCGCCGGATAGACGGGATTGAAGCCGCCCCGGTTGAAGATGCGCGCCAGGTTCTGGGCGAAGAGCACGTTGGGGATCTGATCGACGCCGTTATCGTAGATGCCCTCGACGGGATAGCCGAGCGCCTTGCGGGAGACCTTTTCGGGCTCGACCAGCGTATTGGGGAAATCGATGAAGGTGTAGCCGAAGATCGTCTCGTTGGTTACGGTCGGACTGAAGACCTTCGTGAGCGAGGCGCTGAGGGAGTCCGAGCGGTTCTCTCCCAACACCTCGGTCGGGTACGGGACCGCATCGCCGGCGCGCCCCCAGAGGGTGACCGGGAAGTGCTGCTTTTCGCGCTGGAGGTTGTAGCGGACGAACAGCTTCGTGAAGTCGCTGATGTTGTAGTCGACACGCGAGGCGAACTGGTGCATCGGCTGGTTGTAGACCAGGCTTTGCACGTAGTTTCGGCCTGAGTTCAGCGCCGGGTCGGCGTTCGGCAGCGGAAACAGATTCATCAAGATCCGGCCGCGCTCCTCCCAGAGGGACTTGGGAATGATGCCGCCGACGATGCCGTCCTTGACCGGCGGCCGCTGCGCGTCGGCCGAGAGCCGGGCCATGTAGGCGGCATCGGAGAAATCTCCGTTGCGCATCGCCGCCGTCGGCACCACGGCCTGGAGCGCGCCGGTGTCGATCTTCTGGTACATGTACTCGTAGCCGGCGAAGAAAAAGAGCTTGTCGCGGTTGCGGTTGAAGTTCGTGCCGGGAATCAGCACCGGGCCGCCGAGGTTTCCGCCGGGAAACTGATAGCGCGTGTCGGGCCGCTCCCGGCCGGCGCGATTGAGAGCCCAGTCGTTCGAATTGAGCACCGAGTCGCGGATGTAGTAGTAGCCCGAGCCGTGAAAGTCGCGGCTGCCGGACTTGGTCACCGCGTTCATGATCACCGGGCCCTTGGAGTGCTCGGCGCTGTAGGTGCCGGTCATCACCTTGAACTCGGCGATCATGTCGATGTTCGGGTTGACGGGCGTGGCGCAGTTGCAGCCGGGGTCGGCCGTGTTGGCGCCGTCAGTGACGATGTCCATGGCCGAGCCTCGCTGGCCGTTCGGCGAAAAGTAGCCCAGCGCGCTCTGGCGCCCGTTGCCGCCGTCTCCGTTGCCGTTGATACCGATGACTTCGCCGTTGTAGCCGGGAGCGTTCACGACGCCGCTGCCGGTCGGCGCCATGCCGGGGAGCACCTTAATGAACTCGGCGGCGCTCCGGCCGACGACGGACAGTTCGCGCAACTGCTCGCCGGTGATCACCGAACTCTGTTCGGCCGAGTCGAGCGGCGTGAGCGTGTCCGGCGCCGCCGAGATGGTCACCGTCTCGGTCACCGTCCCGAGAGCCATCTGCAAGTCCGACAGGTGGCGCTTGTCGCCCGGCCGGAAGACGATGCCGGTGCGTTCCAGGGAAGTAAAGCCCTGGGCGGCGATGCGCAGCGTGTACGAGCCGGAAAAGACGCCGGCGATCGAGAAGAAGCCCTCGCCGTTGGTCTTGGTCCGCAAGGCGCTGCCCGTGGCTTCGTTGGTCAGCGCGACGTCAGCGCCCGGCACGACGGCTCCGGCGGCGTCGGTGACGATTCCCGTGAGCGTTCCGGTGATTTGCTGAGCCGGCACGGCCGCCGCCAGCGCCAGCACGAACGAAACGAGGCGACTCCTGCATGCTGCCACGTCCCACCTCCCGAGGATGGCGTTCAGCGGAAGTATATCCTCACCCGCCTCGAAAGGCAAGAGAAATTTGCGGCCGTGCGGCCGGTCAATTCGGCAGGTCGTTCGGCCGGCGATTGTGCTATAGTGTGGTTCAGGGCGCCCGAGGCGGCGCCGTCACCGTCTCTGAGGGCGGGAGTAATTCAGTGGTAGAATGCCAGCTTCCCAAGCTGGACGTCGCGGGTTCGAGTCCCGTCTCCCGC
>JBBIMZ010000079.1:0-10816 GCA_037444135.1 Solibacteraceae bacterium | reverse complement strand
CCGACGTCATCACCTTCGGCGTCGCCCCGGCCGTGCTGGCCTTCTCCTGGGGGATCGCCTTCGTCGATGGCGCGTCATCGGGCCCGCTGCTCGACCATGTCCGCCGCGCGGGCTACTTCATTTCGTTCCTATTCCTGCTGTGCGGGGCGGCGCGCCTGGCGCGGTTCAACATCCAGACCGATCCGGTGCCGAAGAACCCTGGGCCCTCGGATCGGAAGTATTTCGTCGGTTTGCCCATCCCCGCCGCGGCCGGCATGGTCGCTTCGGTGACGTACGCTTCGGGCTCGGCTCCGATCGAATGGTGGCCGCTGGCGGTCGCCTGGCTGGTTCTGCTGGCCGCGCTCGCCCTGTTGATGGTGAGCACGTGGCGGTACCGCAGCTTCAAGGATTTGAACCTGCTGCGGCCGCGCTCGCCGCGCACCGTCGTAGTGCTGGGAAGCCTGATCTACCTGATCTGGAACTATTCTCAGGTCGTGCTGCTGGCGATCGCCGTCACCTACGTAGGTTCCGGCATCGTTGTTCGCATCGGAGGCATTCTGCGGCGCCGCTTCCATCCGCATGCGGCGCCGCCGGGACCGGCGGTCGAGTCGCCGACCTGATCCGGCCATGCGCCCCGGCAATGTAGCGATCGTTGGCGGCGACACGCTCCTGGCGCGGGAGCTCGAAAGCGTCTTCTCCGAACGCGCTCCCGACATTCCCTTGATTCAGACCGGCTTCGAACAGGAAGAGCGCGCCGGGGAGCCCGGCCGGGCCGACGAGGTGGACGTCGTTCTGGCGTTCGACGAGGCCATCCTGGCCGCCACCGGCGTGGTGATCCTGGCCGGCACGACGGAAACCAGCCGGCGGGCGCATGAGTTCGTTTCGCGGCGGCGGCCCCGCCCGCCCTTGATCGACCTGACCTACGCCCTCGAGGACGAACCCGGCGCCCGGTTGCGCGCGCCGGCGGCCGAGCCGCCCGACGCAGCCCGCGAGCCCGGGGAGATCTTCGTGATCGCTCATCCGGCCTCGGTCGTCCTGGCGGCGTTCTTCCGGCGTCTCCGCCCGCAATACGGCGTCCGCCGCTGGGTGGCCCACATCTTCGAACCGGCCAGCGAACGCGGCAAGGTTGGCATCGACGAGCTCCAGCAACAAACCGTGCAACTGTTGTCGTTTCGGGCCCTGCCCAAGCGCGTCTTCGACGAACAGATCAGCTTCAATCTGCTGGCGCGCTACGGCAGCGAGGCGCCGCACAGCCTGGAATCGATCGAGGCGCGGGTGGAGCGCCACCTGGCGAGCCTGCTGGCGCGCTCCGGTCTCATGCCCATGCCGTCGCTGCGGCTGATCCAGGCGCCGGTGTTTCATGGCCACAGCTTCTCGGTCTGGATGGAGTTCGACGAGCCTCCCGAGACCGCCGGGCTGGCCGCCGCGCTGGCCTCGGAGGGCATCGAAGTGCGCACGGCCGGCCAGGAGGCGCCGACTAACGTCGCCGTCGCCGGCCAGAGCGGGATGATCGTCGGCGTCATCGAGCGAGACCGGAACGACCCGCGCTGCGCCTGGTTCTGGATCGTCGCCGACAACCACCGCACGACGGCGGAGAACGCCGTGCGCCTGACCGAATCCCTGCTGGCGAGCCGGAGGGCCGGATGAGCCGGCGTGTGCTGGCCGCGGTGACGGCTCTGGCGTCCGCCGGCTGCGGCTACCACGTCGCCGGCCGGGCCGACCTGCTTCCGAACCAACTCCACACCATCGCGATCCCGGCCTTCGCCAACGCCACGACGCTCTATACGTTGACGCAGAGCCTGCCGCAAGCCATCGGCCGGGAGTTCATCCGCCGCACGCGCTACCGGATCGTGGCCGACCCCGCGCAAGCCGACGCCACGCTCGAAGGCGCCGTGCTCCAGTATTTTTCCTATCCGACCGTCTCCGACGCCCGCACCGGGCTCGCCACCGGCGTGCAGGTGATCCTGGTGCTCGACGTGAAGCTGCGCGACGCCAGGACCGGCGATATCCTCTTTCAGCGCCCGGGGATGCAGGTGCAAAACCATTACGAGATCAGCTTGGACCAAACCGCCTACTTCGAAGAGAGCGACGCGGCCCTCGAACGGCTCAGCGCCGAAGTGGCCCGCACCGTGGTCAGCGCGATCCTGGAGAACTTCTAGGATGAGCCCGGCCGAGTTCCTGAATCAGTTGGCGCGGAAAGGTCCTCCTGCCGTCTGCCTCTTCCTCGGCGCCGAAGCCTATGAGCGCGACCGGTGCCGGCAGGCCTTGCTGGAAGCCGTCCTTCCCCCGGAGCAGCGCGAGACGGGCTTGGTCCGCCACGATCTCGAAGAGGTCACCATGGCCCAGGTCGTCGACGATGCCCGCTCGCTCTCGCTCTTTGCTCCGCAGCGGCTGATTTGGGTCTCTTCGGCGGAGGTGCTTCTGCCCCGAGCCGGCAAGCGCGCCCCGGAGGAGCCCGACGCGGGCATCGCCCTGCTCGAGCGGTACGCCGCGCGGCCGGCGCCCGGCGTCGTCCTGGTCCTCGAAGCCGGCCGCTTCGAGTACGAGGGGGAAGGCAAGAAGAAGCTGGACCGCCTCGCCGAATTGCTGTCGTTCATCCGCGATCAGGTGATCTTTGCCCGCTTGAGCCCCGGCGAAGCGCAGCGCTTGGCGGCTGATCTGGCGCGGGCGGCCGGCTTGCGCCTCTCGGCGGCGCAAATCGCCCTTCTCGTCGAGGCCACCGGCGGGGAGGCGATCCGGATCGCCTCCGAGATCGAAAAGCTCGGCCTGTACGCCGGCCGGGGCGGCCGGATTACCGAAGAGAGCATCTCGCGGCTGGTTCCCAACGTCCAGGCGGCCACGATCTTCACGCTGGTCAGCGCGCTGGGACGGGCGGACCGCCGCAAGGCGCTCGAACTGCTCGATGCCCTGGTGCGGGAAGGCGAGTACCTGCCGCTGGCTCTGGGCTTCCTCGGGACCCAGTTCCGCCAAGCGCTCGCGGCCCAGGAAGCCGGACTCCGCAACCCGCAGCAGGTCCAAAGCTTTTTCACCAGACTCGGCGCGCCGATGTGGCCTTCCCGCGCGCGCGAAGTCTGCGAGACAGCCGCGCTGTTTTCGCGGGAGCGCCTCGAGGAGGCCATCCGAAAGACCCACGAAACCGACAAGGCGCTTCGCGACGCGCGGCCGGACGACCGGGTCATTCTCGAAGAGTTCATCCTGGCCATCACCCGCTAGGCTGCCGGTATAATCGAAGCAGGCGCGTTCGAGCAGTTTGAGCGGCGTCAGTTCCCTGAACCAGTTCCAGAGAGGTTTGCTCCAAGATGAGACCGCGCGCTCCCGTCGCCCTCTGCTTGGTGCTGCTGACCGGCCTTCCCTCGCGCGGCAATGATTCGCGGGCGGATGCAGCCTCGATCCTCCCGGTCCCGGAAGGCGCTACGCTGAAGGGCCGGCGCTCGGAGGACGACAGCGTCCGCTGGCGACCCGCACTCCGTCAAGCGGCGCTCCTGTTCGGCATGACCCAGGGCTTCCGGCTGGCCGTTCAGGCCGACACGCGCGAAGCCCTGCGCGGCCCCTTCTTCCGCGATTACATCGAATCGCTCAAAGGGCTGGGCGGTTGGGGAGATGACGACCCGCCCCTGACCAACTATGTCGCTCATCCGATCCAGGGCTCGGTGTGTACGTGGATCCTCGTCCACAATGACCCGAAAGGGGCTTCGCTCGAGTTCGAGATGAACGGGGCGTACTGGCGCAGTCGATTGAAAGGTCTGGGCTTCAACGCCGCCTACAGCACCTTCTATGAGGTCGGCCCTCTGGGCGACGCGGCGATCGGCAATCTGGGCATGCGGCGGGATTACAAAGGGATGGTGGATATCGTCATCACGCCCACGCTCGGTCTCGGCTGGCATCTGACCGAAGACATGCTCGACCGCTTTCTGATCCGGCGGTTGGAGGCGCGTTTCGCCAACCCGTACGTCAACGCCTTGGCTCGCACCTGGCTGAACCCGACGCGCTCGTTCGCCAACATCCTGCGGTTCCGGCGCCCGTGGGCCCGCGAGACGCGTCCCGGCGTCCTGCATATCCGGGATGCGCACCGCCAGGCGCGGATTGGGCCCGGCCTCAATTGACCGGCGCTCGATTGGAGACGAGCAGCCGCCCGGCGGAGGCCGCCGAGTGAAATGCCGGCGCCAGGCCGAGTTCGGCCCAGCGGCCTTCGTCCACGATCAGCCAGACGCGGCCCCCCGAGCGCCAGCGTTTCGCCAATTCTTTCCGGCTGAGCAACAGGGGCGGGGCGTCGGGATAACGCAAGCCCGGTCCGAGCGACGGCGCCGCTCCCTCGCACACATGCAGACGCACCGGGGCGTAGAAGTGAATCGAGTTCGCCGTCTCGTAGTCGCCGAACACCACGACCATGTCGCCGGGCCGGTAGAAGCGCGCCAGAGCGGTCCCGAACGTCTTGGAGGAGACCACCGGTTCGGCGGCCCGAATGCTGAAGGCGGCCGCCCCGTGGAAGACCGCCATCGCCAGCGTAAGCGAGGCCAGAGGCCGCCGACGCGCCCGCAGGAAGGCCGCGGCTAAAACCAGCGAGACCAGAAGCGCCGCCGGAAGCAGCCTTCGCACCACCTCGGCCGGGAAGTCCGCCATGATGCTGAAATCGGAGTTGTGCGTGCGCTCCGGATGGCCGCCCTCCGATGGCAGGCCGTAACCGGTGGCCCAAACCGCAGCGAGCAAGACGGCCGCCAGCCCCAGCAGCGCCGCCAGCGCCGCCAGAACCCTGAAGGCGGCGGCTGTGGCGCGCCCGGCGCGGGGATCCGCCAGCGCCGTGCCCGCCAGGATCGCCAGAGGGGGCAGGAGGGGAAACGCGTAATGCTCAAGGCGCGAGGAGACAGAGAAGAACGCCAGGAGCCAGGCGGCCCAGGCACCGGCGAGCGAGACGGCCCGCGAATGCTTTCGCAGCAGCCACGCCCCGGGCAGAAAGACGCTCCAGGGAAAAAACCAGATCGGAATGAGCCCCCAGAACAGCGGCAACGGCACCGACGTATAGTCGACCGGCTCGCGCCGCCCGAGGAACCGCAAAATCTGTTCCTCGAAGAAATGGACGCGCAAGAACCCGGGGTTGCGTGCTTCCATGGCGATATGCCAGGGGAAGGCCAGCGCAGCGAAGAGGAGTGCGCCCAGAGCCAGCCAGCGCCACCGCACTGGCGGGAGGCGCCGCGTAACGGCCAGGTAGGCCGCCGCCACTCCGGCGGGCAAGACCACTCCCAGCAACCCCTTGGAAAGAAAAGCGCCTGCGGAAGCGGCAAACAGGCCGAGCACCGGCGCCGGCCGCCGCGGCTCGTCGAGGAGCGCCACGACAAAGTACACGGCCAGCGTCAGGAAGAACACGAGCAGAATGTCGTGCATCACTTCGAGCGTGAACAGGAACGTCCCGGCGCAGAAGGCGAAGGCCAGCCCCGAGGCGACGGCCGCCCGCGCCCCCGCCAGCCGGAGCGTGATCCGCCCGACCAGCCAGGTCGTGCCGCACACGCCCAGAATCGAGGGGATCCGCGCGGTGAACTCGCTCTGGCCGAACAGCGTATAGCAGAGGGCGATCAGCCAATAGAGCAGCGGCGGTTTGTCGAGCGAGCGCACGCCGTTGACGAACGGCGTCAGCCAGTCGCCCCGGGCGAGCATCTCGCGGGGGATTTGAACATAGACGGCTTCGTCGGCGTCGGCGACGGCTCTTCCCAGGGCCGTCAATGCATAAACAGCGGCCGCCAGAGCCACGGGAGCGGCCGCCGCCAGCCGCTCCCGGAGCAACCCTACATCCGCCACTTGGCGCGGAACCAGTCCACCGTCCGCCGCAGGCCTTCCCGGAAGTCGACCAGCGGCTCCCAGCCCAGCTCGCGGCGAGCCTTCTCGTAGTTGACTTCCTTGCCCGGAAAGTCCCCCGGCCGCGCCGGCACGAACTCGATCCTCACCTGCTCGCCGAGAATCTCCCGGAGACCTTCGGCCACTTCTAGAATCGTCACCGCCCGGCGCCCTTCGATGTTGTAAGTCTGATTGACCGCCTGAGGGGCCATCGCCAGCAGGTGCGCCCGCGCCAGGTCGGTGACGTAGAGGAATTTGCGAAACTGGTCCCCTTTGCCGGCCACCGTCAGCGGCTCGCCGCGCAACGCCTTGCGAATGAAGATGGGCATCAGCAGCTCCTCGCGCATGCGCGGGCCGTAGGGGATGCCGTAGCGAAGAATGGTCACCGGCAGGCCGTAAAGCTGCTGGTAATTGTGGCAGAGCATCTCGGCGGCGATCTTCGAGGTCGTGTAGATGTGGCCGGCGCCGTTGAGATAGAACGGCACCGATTCGTCCACCACGTTTCCGTCCGGCGCGCCGTTGTAAACCCAGACGGTCGAGGCCAGATAGAGCCGCGCGGCGCCGTTGATGCGCGCCGCCTCGAGCACGTGAGCCGTGCCCATGACGTTCAGGCCGGTCGTATAGACCGGGTACTTATGAGCGACGTTCACGTTGGAGACGGCCGCCAGGTGGAAGATGTGCTCGGCGCCGCGCGTCGCCGTCAGCACGGAAGAGAAATCCATCAGATCGACGTCCTCGAAGCGGACGTCGTCGCGGTGCGGCCGCACGCGGTGATCGAGCACGGTCACCGCGTGGCCCGCCTCGACGAGGGCGTCCACCACGTGCGAGCCGATGAAGCCGCTGCCGCCGGTCACCACCGTCCTGGCCATGCCGCGCCTCCATCAGCCCAGCACCGCCGCCAGCGCCTCGATCACCTGGCGCGCCTCGTCCTCTTCCATGCCCGAGTAAATCGGCAGGCAGATGTGGCGCGCGCACAGATCTTCGGCGACCGGCAGCGGTCCGCTCGCGTACGGCTCGAACACGGGCTGCATGTGCAGCGGTTCTTCGTAGACCTCGCCCGAAAGGGAGACGCCGAACCGCTCGCGCAGCTGCGCTTTGAGCGCCTTGCGGTCGCGCCGTTCGTCCATCACGGCGATGTACTTGTAATAATTCGACCGGCCGCCCTGCGGCTCGCGGAGCGGCTTCAGCCGGCGGAACCCGGCCAGCGCTTCGTCGTAGAAGGCGGCGATCCGCCGGCGGTCGGCGATCATCGCCTCCAGCCGCTCCAGATGCCGCAGCCCGATGATGGCGTGGACTTCCGACAGGCGCCAGTTGTAACCCATCCGCGTGTGCGCGTTGACGAGGAAACTCGCCTTGCCCTGATCGCGATAGATGCGCGCCTCTTCGGCGATTCGGTCGTCGTCGGTCACGAGCATGCCGCCCTCGGCCGAGGTCATCACCTTGGTCGGGTACATGCTGAAGGCGCCCGCCAGGCCGAAAGCGCCGGCCATGACGCCGCGGTAGGAGGAGCCGTGCGCGTGGGCGGCGTCTTCGATCAGCGGCAGGCCGTGCCGCCCGGCCAGTTCCACGAGCTCCGGCGTGCGCGCGGAAACCAGGCCGCCGATATGCACCACCACGATCGCCGCCGTCCGCGCCGAGAGCGCCTGCTCGACGTCTTCAGGCCGCACGGCGAAGCTGGCCGGATCGGCGTCGACGAACACCGGGCGGCCGCCGGCGTGAACCACCGCGGCTGCCGTGGCGAAGAAGGTGTTGGTCGGGACGACGACCTCCTTGCCTTCCACGCCGACGGCGCGGAGCGCGATCTCGAGCGCCGCCGTGCCGCTGGCCACCGCGACGGCGTGGCGCGTGCCGCAGAGCGCGGCGAACCGCCTCTCGAACTCCTGGCCGTAGCGGCCCAGCGTGAGCATGCCGCTCGCCAGCACCTCACCGATCCTTTCGGTGATCCAGGCCCGGTCCTCTTCCGTGAAGTGAACGCGCGCCGCCGGAATTTTGCGCGCGGGCGCTGCGAGAGTCGAATTAGTGGCTGTCAAAGTAAGCGCTTCCTTTGCTCCGATGAATGCTGGCCTTGGCCGCCGGGGCGGACCGTTCGCCGCCCGCCGTGATCAGGATCACGCCGAGAACGACGAAGGCGATTCCCGCCCACCGCAGCGGGGGCACCGCTTCCTTCAGGATGGTGACGGCAAGAACAGCGGTGAAGCCATATTCTAACGCAGTCAGCGGAATCGTCACCGTCACTTCCGTCCACGACAGCGCCGCCAGGATGCAGAAGTAGAACACGGCGCTCATCACCGTCCCGGCGATCACATGCGGCTGGCAGAGCGCCCGCCAGAAATAAGCCATCACCTCCAGCGGCATGTAGCTTTCGAGCGAGCCGACGACCTGCATGCCCCGCCGCATCAGAACCTGTCCCACCGCTCCCGCGAGCGTGGCCACAACCACCGCAATCACAGTGCGCAACAATTTTCCCTTACCTCCCTGGCCGTCCACAGATGGCGGAAGCCGGTCAACCGGGCGCCCGCGCGGCGGATCGCCCCGCGGACCTCCGGGCTGACGAGCGCTTCAAGCTCGTCCCGGCAACGATATCCGGGCAGCGCCCGCTCGATCTCAGGATCGGGCCGCGTGGCCGGATGAAAATAGATCTCGGTCAGACCTTCCGGGAGACGCTCGAGCAACCGGAGGACGCGCGAGGCGTCCATGGCGCCGCTGTGCTCGATTCCCAGAACGGAATCATTGGTCACAATTCCCTCTCGCTTCAACCGGCGGCGCGCCAGCGCCACATAGGGGGCCAGCCACGGGCTCGCGCCGGGCTCGGCGGGCAAGCGCATCGTCCGCAGGCCGTAGTCCCGCCCGATCTTCAAGACCAGGCCGAGCACGGTCGGGTGAAGGTGCATGTGGTTGTGTACGTCCACATGCCCGGGCGTCAGCCCGGTCCGCTCGAACGCCTCGAATTGCGCCCGAATCTCCCGCTCGAGCTGGCAGCGGGCCTCCCGGCGGAAGAAGAACGCGCATCCGGCCCGCACGAGGTTCCAGTGGAACTCGCCGCCGCGGCCGACCAGTGCGCGCACCTCGTCCGGCGGCAGCACCGGCCGGCCGCGCACCAGAACCAGATGGAGGCCCACCTCGAGAGACGGCAAGCGGCGCGCGCGTTCGAGCGCGTCGGCCGCCGCCGGAGCGCCGACCATCAGGCCGGCGCAGGTCAGCACGCCGCGGCGGTGCGCCTCCTCGACGGCTTCATTCACCGGCACGGCCAGACCGAAGTCGTCGGCTGTCACGATGAGGCGCCGCACGCGCTTATCCCCTCGCCTCCGTTTCCTTGGCAAGCAGGCGGCCGTCGCGCGTGAGGATGAAATCCTTGCCCCGCCAGTGCGTGGTGCCCCGCAGGAACGACAGGATCCAGGAGGCAAAGCCCAGCAGATCCCGGAGCGGCAGCAGCCAGAGTGCCCGCAAACCCTCCGCGTCGCGAAATCCCCAGCCCAGGATGAAGGCCGCCGTCGCCAGCCGCACCGACAGGCTGCCTCCGAGCACCGCCAGCGAGAGCGGGTCGAAAGCGCGCAGCGCCGCGAACAGAACCGCGAACGGAACCATGCGGATCAAAAGCGTCGAGAAGAACGCCACCGGGCGCGCCGCCCGCGTGTTCTGATCCCAGTAGACCTGATGCTTCCACCACTGGCCGGCGGTCGCGAGATCGACCATCGTGTCGATGACGGGAGGAACGAATTCGCTGCGATAGCCGCGGGCGCGGATGCGCCGGCCGAGCTCGTAGTCCTCGACCAGATAGTCGGCCAGCGCCGCCACGCCTCCGATCTCCTCGAGCGTCCGCGTGCGGAGCGCGATCGAAGCGCCGAGGCAGAAGCCGGACAAACCGGTCTCGTAGGCGAACACGACGCTCGGCATGAAATCGGCGTTCAGCGACAGCAGCTCCAGCTTTTCGAACCAGCGCCCGGCGCACGCCGCCTTGTACGGCGTGCAGACGTAGCCCACGCCGTCCTGGAGCAGCGGCGCCATGATAGCCTTCAAATAGCCCGGCTCCAGCCGCACGTCGCTGTCGCTGATCACCAGATAAGGGTGGCGCACGTAGGGCATCGCGCCGAGCATGTTGTTGATCTTGCCGTTGGCGCCGGCGCGCTGCTCGTCGACGGCGATGATCACGCGTTCGGGGCCGAATTCGCGTTGCACTTCATAGAGCAGGGCGAGCGCCGGATCGGCGCGCCGCTGCACCGAGAAGATCACTTCGAACTCCGGATAGTCCTGCATGACCGTCGTCCGCAGGTTTTCACGGAGGTTCTTCTCGAGCCCGGCCACCGGTTTGACGATGCTCACCGGCGGCCACTCCGGCGGGGGCGGCGCGGGGGGCCGCCGGCGCCAGCGGACCATCGTCGCCACGCACAACAGATGATAGGCGCCGCCTGCGATCACCGGCGCCAGACAGATCCACCCGGTTAAGGAGAGCCCCGGCATCGAAACTCGCGTGGGAAGCGGGCGCAGACGGCTCACTCAACGCACCGGCAAGCCCATTTCCGGAGTATAACATCCCGCTCCGACCGGTCACGGAACGCATAAAATCCTTGTATGACCCTTCCGGCGTTTCTAGCTCTGCTGGCCGCCGCGCCCGCGCTCGATGTTCCGCTGACGGTCGAGGAGACGGCGGGCGTGGCCCGGGTCGCCGAACCGGTCACCTTCGGGGTTCCGCTCCCCAAGGGTTTGGTTCGCGATATCGCTTCGCTGCGGCTGTTCGGCCCTGACGGCAAGCCGGTCCCGGCCGACTTCCGCATCGTCAACCGGTGGTGGGACGACGCGGCGGTGCAGGTGGCCTCCGTCCAGTGGGTGCACTGCGATTTCTTTGCCGATGTGGGCGCCGGCGCCCGCGCGATCTACCGCCTGCGGCTGTCGAACGAGCCGGCGCCGCCTCCTCCGGCGCGCCTGCAAGTCGCCGCCTCCGGCGACGGTGTGACAGTCGATACGGGCGCGATCCGGTTCACGGTGCACCGCGCCGGTCACCTGCTCGATGCGC
>JBBIMZ010000078.1:0-10908 GCA_037444135.1 Solibacteraceae bacterium | reverse complement strand
CGCCGGACTGGCGGACGCCTACACGGTTTCGGCTCAGTACGGGCTCAGTGACCCGGCCGAATTCATGCCTAAGGCCAAAGCCGCCGCCCTCCGCGCGCTCGAGCTCGAGCCGTCGCAGGCCGAGGCGCTCTGCTCGCTCGGTTTCATCCGCTCGGTTTATGACTGGGCATGGGAGGACGCCGAGCTCCATTACCGGCGCGCCATCGAGCTGAATCCCGGCTACGCGACCGCACGGCTCTGGTATGGCATCGATTTCCTGGCCCTGCTCGGGCGCTTTGACGAAGCGCGCCTCCAACTGGAGGTCGCCTGGCAGCTCGACCCGCTCTCCCTCATCGGCAAGGAAACGCAAGGCTACATTCTCTTGCTGGAACGTCGCTATCCGGAAGCCGTCTCCGCCTATCAGGCTCTCATCGAAGAAGAACCCGAGTTTTACAAGGGCTACAGCGCCCTGGGGAGAGCTTTGACGGAGGCGGGACGCTACCGGGAGGCGATCGACGCCTACCAGCATGCCCGCCGCCTGGCGGGCGACATCCCGAACATCCTCGGAGCGCTCGGCCAAACTTATGCTCTGGCGGGCGAGGTGCGCCGGGCCCGGAGCCTGCTCGCCGAACTGCACGCCCTGGCCGCGAACCGCTACGTCACCGGCACGTGTTTCGCCCTCATTCATTTAGGACTCCGCGACAGGACGGCGGCTCTGGACTGGCTCGAGCGGAGCGCCGAGCGCCGCGAACTGCCCTTGGCGGCCCTCGGCGTCCACCCGGCTTACGACGAGCTGCGCAGGGAAGCACGATTCGCGGCGCTGCTTGCCCGAATCGGCTTGCGTTGAGGCGCCTCACCGGTGCGGCGCTTCGGCGAAACTGAGCACCGGCTCCGCTCGGGCTTGCGGCGGTCGCACAGCCGCACTCTCCCGCAGCAGCCGCCCGGCTTCGGTGCGCCGTCCCTGCGCCAGATATATCCTCGCCAATTCGCCGCCGAGGCGGCGCGTTTCGGGATGCTCCGGGCCCAGGGTGCTCCGGCAGATGCCGAGGGCTCTCTCATAGAGCCGCGTGGCGGCTGCCAGGCGACCGCGCCCTGCGTAGAACTCCGCCAGGTTGCCCAGGCCGGCCGCCACTTGCGGATGGTCCGGCCCCAGGGCTGCTTCCCAGATCGCCACGGCGCGGCGCAGGCATCGCTCGGCTTCGACATCAGCGCCCCTGCGGGCCGCCGCCTTGCCGAGATTGTTGTAGACGGCGGCCAGCCAGGGATGCGCGCTCCCTGCTCTGCGCTCGAGGATGGCGGCGGCCCGGCGGTATAAGCCGTCGGCCTCGGCCGCCTCTCCGGCGGCCTCGCGGACGGCGCCGAGGTTGTTGAGGAGGAGCGCCACGGCCGGATGCTCCGCCCCAAAGAGCTCCGCCTTGAGAGCCAGGGCCTTCTCGAGCAGTTCGCCGGCCTCCGGCAGCCGGCCTTGAGCGCGGCGGACCGAGGCCAATGTCTGCCATAGGCTCGAGAGCGCCTCGCGGGGCGCCGGCGAGATCCCGGAGGCAATTTCGAGGGCTCGCCGGAGGGCGGAATCCGCTGCGTCGAGCCGCGCCTGATTGCGGTAGACCTCCGCCAGATTGTTCAACGGGATCAGCAGCGCCGCATCCTCACCGCCGGCGGCCTGCTCGCGGCGGTGAATCACCTCCAGGAGGAGGGCTTCCGCCTCCGGATAGCGCCCTTGAGCCCGATAGACGGCAGCCAGGTTCAGCTTCGCCGTCGTCCCCACCAAGCCGGTCCCGTCGAGGCCGCCCGACAGCGCCTCTTCGAGCACACGCCGCGCCTCCTCGTAACGGGCCGCGCCGTAAAGAACGCCGGCGAGGCTGACTTGCAGCCGGGCCAGCGCTTCGCGGCCGGCGCCTTGCCGTGCGGCGGCGTCCAGGGCGCGGCGATAGAACAGACGGGAGCCGTCGAACTGCCCGGTTCGCG
Organism: Solibacteraceae bacterium; assembly: GCA_037444135.1. Taxonomy (GTDB): domain Bacteria; phylum Acidobacteriota; class Terriglobia; order Bryobacterales; family Bryobacteraceae; genus CALKXJ01. The sequence continues at coordinate 8,964 of JBBIMZ010000078.1, read as the reverse complement.
CGAGCCGGAGGCCCTCGCTTTCGAGCTCCCGCCACGACTCGCCGGCAGCCGGCGCGAATACGGATCCGACCAGAATCATCAAGTGAACGATTTTACGCATGGGATTTTTCACCTCTTCCTCAGCGTGCGATGAGGGGAGCCGCGTCGAGGAGTAGGAGCAGGTTAGGAAAAGAAGGCGGCACTTACCGTAAGAAGGCGCAAATCGCGCGGCCCGCTGCACCGGGAAGCCGCGGCGGTGAACGAGCCGGCCTTACCGTTAGATCTTCGTCAGTCCGTGCTTGACCGCGTACTTGACCAGATCGGCGGTCGTTCGCAGCCCCAGCCGGTCCATAAGGTTGGTCTTATGGAACTCGACCGTCTTCACGGAAATCCGAAGCCTGTAAGCGATCTCCTTGTTGGTGCTCCCGGCCGCGATCAGTCTCAGGACCTCACGCTGGCGCGGCGTGAGCTGGGCCCCGGCGCCCGGCCGGTTCGGCCTGCCGCTTCTCACCGTCCTCACTTACTCCCTTCTTCGGTCCACCGCGCCGGCGCCGTCCCGAGCCGCCTCGGCCGCCATGACCGGGAATTTCACCGCAATTGAGACACTACAGCAGAACGCACGTTTCGCTGTCAACGGTCCAATATTGGACAGGTCTTAGTGCGGAAAACTCCCTGGGGATTTCCCTAGTTTTCGGGGCTGCGAGCGGAGTGCTATGCTGAGTCGAGGTTCGGTTTCATGGACACCGCTGTCTGGGTGTTGGTCGTCAGTCCTTCCGATTCGGATCACAGGAGTTTCGAAAGAATCTTCAGCCACACAAATTGGGCGCTGTCGCATGCCTCGAGCTGCCGCGAGGCCCTGCTGGCGCTCGAACGCGCTCCGGTTCCCGTCGTCGTGTGCGACGCCAGGCTTCCGGACGGCACCTGGCGAGACCTGCTCGAGGCGTTGAGAGCCTGGCCCATCCCGCCGCTGATGATTGTCACATCGGATTTCGCCGACACCGCGCTTTGGGCGGAGGCTCTCAATCTGGGCGCTTACGATTTCCTCGCCAAGCCCTTCAATCCATCGGAAGTCATCCAAATCATCAGCCTGGCCTGGCTGTTCTGGAAGGAACAAACCCGGAGAAAGCCCCAGCCGGAACGAACCCGCCGCGCCGGCGGCGCCGCCGCCTGAAGCATCGCGCTTGCTAGAATAATGATGGAGTTGCGATAGTAACTCCCCCGCTAGGGAGGCGGGACGCCATGCCCGGCCTTCCAGCTAAAGCGGTCCGCCGCGCACGCAAGAAAGTGTCTTCCGGAAGCGTGCAGGAATTTCCCCCGCGGGCGCTGCTGTTCGATGCCGCTCACCCGGCGCCGAAAGTCTTCCTGGTGCGCTCCGGCTGGGTCCAACTGCTGACCCGCGACGATGCGATCGTCGATTGCCTTGGTCCGGGGGCGGTTTTCGGCGAGCGCAGCTTTCTGGGCCGGCCGGCCAACAACCTGTCGGCTCGGGCGCTCACTGCCGTTCGCGTCACCGCCTTCGAAAAGTCGCAACTGCTGGACCGCCTTCAAAGGGACCGCCGTTTTGCCCTGCGCCTGCTCAGAGCCTTCGCCACGCGCACACACCGCTACGAACAGGTCATCGCTGATTTCATCGCCGATCCGGCCGAAATCCGCCTGGCGCGGCTGCTCGCCCGCGCCCTCCCGTCCAGGCCCGCCTCCGGCTGGGTCCGCCTCCCGTACCAATTGAGCCACCGCGCCCTCGCCAAGACGATCGGCACGAGCCGGTGGCGCATCGCGCTGTTCATGCGCCGTTTTCGCGAAAGCGGCTGGCTGCGCCGCGAGGACGGGCTGTGGATCGAGCGCTCGGGACTGCGCCGTTTCCTGAACCAGCGGCGCCGGTGAGCCTCATGCGGCGGGCGGCCACGGCTCGATAGCGATGCTGTAAGGCTTGAGGCGCCTTTGGCGGCCCGACGGCAGCCGAAGGGCAGCTTCCTCGTCGTCGAAGTTCAGCAGCGCCAGGCGCCCGCCCTCGAGCACGCTCCAGTAGACGAATTCCGGCTTCTCGAGGGCCAGCGCCTGCCGGATCTCGGGCCGCAGCACGTCCAGCCGGAGCAACTGATCCCGGACGAAGCGCGCGTAGTATTCGCCGGGCACAGGGTCACCGGCGAAGAAGATCACCTTGCCCTTGCCGGTTTCACCCCGCTGCCACCGGCGGGCGACGGCCTGGTCGCCCTCGACTGTCTCGAGCAGCCCGCGCGGCCGCTCCGGGTAGATCACGACGCCGCCGGCTCGCACCCAGGCATCGATCCGCTCGAGGATGCCCCGCTCGGTGATATGGCCCCAAAGGAAGACGAGGACGCGGAAGCGCGCGAGGGCGCCGTCCTCGATCATCTGCTCGCTCACGTAGTCGTAGTCCAGGGCCGACCGAAGCGCCTGCGCCTTCACCAGGAAGGCCGAGCCCCAGCGGAAGCGCAGCGGTTCGTCATCGAGTTTGATCGTCGTGTCCGGGTAGAACGCCGCGACGTCGACGACCGGCTTGGAGCGCTGGTCGAGCAGCGGCGCCGCTTCCAGCCATGCCTCGATGCCCTGATCGTTCCCGTAGAGGTTCGGATGGTAGTAAAAGAGGTGATCGCCGCCGTTGGTGAGCGTATTGTAGAGGCGCGCCACGACGCCCCGGGCGCTGCCGAAGCCCCCGGGCTCATAGCCGAGCGCGGCGCCGTAGTAGCGGGCCGCCGAAGAGGCCATCCGCGTAATCGAGAAGTTGTCGGCGTAGTTATCGCTCTCGTTGGTCAGCCGGATGCCGCCGCCGAGCCTGGCCATGCTCCGGGCCTGGAAGCTGTAGTCGGGGCCGATTTCGACGGGTCCCCAACCTCCCGAGGATTGATGAATCACCGTGTGCGGCATCGCGTCGCGCGCCCAGGCCGCCCACTTCTCGCACCAGTCGCTCATGGCGCCCATGTACCAGTCGGCGAAGTCGGCGCGTTGCCGCCGGGTGCGCGCGGTCAGGGGAAGGAACGTCTCGATTTGGTCGAACGACGCGTAGCGGCTCTCCCAGGCTGCGTTGAGCGCCTCCAGCGAGGCGTAACGGCGCTGGAGCCAGGCGCGAAATTGGCGCTGGGCGCAGGCGTCGGCAGCCCAGTAGCCGATGTGCGTGTGGATGGGCCCCCAGCGGTAGCCCCACTCGCCGCGCGCCGGATACTGCGCCTCGCCGTAATTGCCGCTCGGACCCAGCCGCACGCCGAGCAGCGTCTTGCGGCCCCCGTAATGTTGTCCGAACTCACGCAGAAACCGCCGCACGTACTCCGACTGGTTGCCGCAGAAGGTGGACTGGATGTCGTTGCCGATCCGGTGCTCCAGGCAAACGAAGCCGGCGTTCTCTTCCGAATCGTGGTACCAGTCCGGCAGCGCATAGGCCGAGCCGACGATCAGCAGCGGGAACCACCGGAGCCCTTGGCGGTCCAGCTCGTCGGCGATGGCGTCGTAAAAGCTCCAGTCAAAGACCCCGCGAGAGCGCTCGACGAAGTTCCACTTGACGTAGCTTTCGATGGCGTTGAAGCCGAGCGCCCGCGCGAGCGGCGCCAGGTTGCGAATCGCCGCCAGCGCCTCCCCGAGGCCGTCGAGCGTCCGGGCATCGGCGCCGGCGGTCGTCACCAGCTGAATGGGCCGCATCAGGCGCACCGCCGGGACGGTCTCCGGGAGCGGCTCCGGCGCCGGTTCCGCATCGGTCAGGGCTAGCGAGCGGAGTTGCCTGACCCCGTAGATGCGGAGCAAGCGGCTCAACTCGCCTTTCTCGTAGCGAAACACGGCGCGCCGCAACCGGCCGGAATTCAACCGGGCGACACCCCACTGGCGGCTTTGGAGGACGCCAGGCTCGACCGAGACGAGTCCGTAACCGCGATCCACGTATTCGACCGCCAGCCAGACCGGCCCGGCGGCCGGCAGCTGCTGGCGCACCGTAAAGGCGGCGCGGCGAAAGTAATCCCGGGACGATTCGAGCGTCGCGGCCATTCCGGCCGGTCCCCGCTCGATCCGCCACGGCCACTCCGGATCGCGCTCGAGCCGGAGCCCCTGCTCTTGCACGGGATCGCCCGCCTCCCAACGCGCGAGGACGGCCGCATTAGCGCCGCGACAGGTCAAGAAAACCACAAGACACCAAAAGTTCTTGTTCATCGGCGGCCGGCTCCCGGGGAGAATTATAAATGAAATTCCTGGCCGACCTGCTCGAGTGCGATCCGGTCTTGCCGGGCGCCGGCCGCCGCGCGGAAGCGCTCGATCGGCTCGTCAACCGGTTCATCGCTCAGCGCGAACGTGCGGTGATGCACCGGGACGAAGAATTCGGCCCCGGCTTCGTTGCCCATCCGCCAGGCTTGTTCCGGCGTGCAGTGGTAGCGGATCCAGGGGTTGTAAGCGCCGATCGGCATCACGGCCAGGTCGATGGCGCGGCGGCTGCGGATCTTGCGGAACAGGTCGGTGTCGGCCGTGTCGCCGGCGAACAGGACGCGGCGGTTTCCCACTTCCAGCAGGTAGCCGTTGTAGCCGCGGTAGGTGTCGCTCCGCATGCGCGCACCCCAGTGATTCACCTCGAAGGCGCGGATGCGCGCCGGGCCGACGCGGACCTCTTCGCCCCAGCCGAGTTCGGCGACGCGCGCGTAGCGGTCGGCCCGGAGCAGATCGCTCGTGGCCCGCGCCGTCACCACGGGTGCACTGCCCTCCAGCCGCCGCAGCGTCGGGATGTCGAAATGGTCCATGTGGGCGTGCGAGAGCAGGATTAAGTCGAGCCGCGGCAGCTCGCGCAGGCCGAGCGGCGGCGCCACCAGACGCTTGACGCCCAGCGTGATCGGGCCGAGACGGATCCCCGCTCGCTCGCTGAAGACCGGATCGGTCAACACGGTGAAGCCGTCGATAGCGATCAGCAGCGTCGCGTGGCCCAGCCAAGCCACGTGCAGGCCCCTCTCAGGCCACGCCCGGAGCGAGGGCTTGTGCGGCGGCGGGAGGACGGGGCGCCGCATTTCACGGAAATACAGCCGCCAGAATCGTGGCGCCGCCTGGTAAAGCATCGCCGCCAGGCCGCCGAGACCGGCGGCGCCCAGACCGGCCACCCAGGCCCGTCTCGTCCATCTTTTCTTCATCGCTTCCCAGACCGCTCAGACGAAACGCTCTTCTTCGATTATAGGCCGGAAAGGCGGACTCGGCGGCCGCGGGACGGCCGCAGCTCGGCTTGCAATCGGCCGGAATTCGGAATAGCATCAGGATGGGAGGTGGTTCGAGATGAAGAGCTCTTTAATCTTGGCGGCGCTGGTCCTGTTGATTGCCACCGTCACCCCCACGCCGGTCGCAGCGCAGGCGGCTTTCCCCAAAATGAACGAAGTGACGCCAGACACCGGGAAGGTCGGCGACATTCTGACGGTCGCGGGCGAGAACCTCGAGGCCTCCTCGGTGAAAGCCCTTTTCCTGACGGACGGCAAGACGGACTACAAGACCGAGATCATGGAGCAGACGGCGACGAGCATCAAGTTCAAGATCCCGGCCGATATCAAGCCGGGCCGCTTCAGCCTGATGATTCTCACCGCCGGTAACGACCCCAAACTGATCGAGCAGCCTGTCAAAGTAACGGTGGAATGAGCGACTGATCGCCGACGATGTCCGGCGTGCTCCCAGGCCGTCGCACCCGCAATGATTTCTTCCTCATTCCTCCTAATCTTGCCGGCGATGGCGCTCGAAGCTGCGTGGGTGGTCACGGTTCCCGTCGCAAACATGTACTTGCAGCCGTCCAAGGACGCCGCGGTGGTCTCGCAAGCCATCTACGGCACAACCGTTTTCGTTCTCGAAGAACGCGGCGGCTGGAAGCGCGTGCGCACGCCGGATGAGTATGCGGGCTGGATGCCGGCGGCCTCGCTCCATCTGCGCCCGCAAGGCCCTTACGCCGCCGCGGGACGCGTCGCGACGGTCGCCAGCCTGTTCGCCAACCTATACCGCGAGCCGGACCTGACGCGCCGGCGGCCGCTGATGACGGTCGCCTTCGAAACCCGTCTGGAAGTGCTCGAAGAGCCCGAGGCCGACGGCCGCCGCTGGATTCGCCTGCGGCTCGCCGACGGCGGCCAAGCCTGGATCCAGCGCGGCGACGTCACGTTCTCGGAACGGCCGCTCAGCGCCGGAGAGACGATCGCGCTGGCGCGGCGTTTCCTTGGCCTGCCGTACTTGTGGGGCGGCGTATCGGCCTTCGGCTTCGACTGCTCCGGCTTCACGCAGATGTTGGGCCGCCGGCGCGGTTTGCGGATGCCGCGCGATGCGGCGCCGCAGGCGCACTGGGAAGGCTCCGCACCCGTTGCTCCGCGGGATCTTCAACCGGCAGACTTGCTCTATTTCGGCGAATCCGCCGACAAGGTGAACCACACCGGGATGTACATCGGCGACGGGGAGTTCATTCATGCCACGGCCTATCTGCGGCCCGTGGTGCAGATCAGCCGTCTGGACGATCCGCACTGGGCTGAACGGCTCGTGGCTTGCCGCCGGCCGAAGACGGGAGCGGCGGAGTGAGGCGGCGGGACTGGATCAAGACGCTCGGCCTGGCCCCGGTCCTGGGAACCGCCGGAGAGGCGGCCATCGAGACGCAGATCGTCCGCCTGCGGCTCCGGCACACCTGGACCACGACGATGTCTTCGAGCGAGTTCCGCGACACGATCCACGTCGCCTACCGCCGCGACGGCGTCACGGGGCGGGGGGAGGGCGCTCCGATTGTCCGCTACCAGGAGACGGCTGAGAGCGCCCGGCGGGCGATCGAGTCCGTGCGCCCGTGGCTGGCGGAGGCCGACCCGTGGCAATTCGCCAAACTCGCCGGCGAGATCGAGCGGCGCGTCGCCGGCCAGTACGCCGCCAAGGCGGCCATCGACATCGCGCTGATGGACTGGGTGGGGCAGAAGCTCGGCGTGCCCTTGTACCGGTACTTCGGGCTGGACCCGAAAGACGCGCCGGTGACGACCTTCTCGATCGGCATCGACACGCCGGAGATCACCCGGCAGAAGGTGCGCGAAGCCGAACCCTTCCCGGTGCTCAAGATCAAAGTGGGTCTGGACACGGATGAGCAATCCATCGCCGCCGTCCGGAGCGTCACCGACAAGCCCTTGCGCGTCGACGCCAACGAAGGCTGGAAGACCAAGGAGCTGGCGCTCGAGAAGATCCGCTGGCTCGAGCGCCAGGGCGTCGAATTCGTCGAGCAGCCCATGCCTGCGGCGATGCTCGAGGAGGCCCGCTGGCTGCGCGAGCGGGTCCGGATCCCGCTCATCGCCGACGAAGCCGTTCTCGGCCCGGCTGACATCCCCAGGCTCGTCGGGGCCTACGACGGAGTGAACATCAAGCTGGACAAGTGCGGCGGGATCCTGGCGGCCTGGCGCATGATTCAGATCGCCAGGGCGCTCGGCCTCAAGACCATGCTCGGCTGCATGATTTCGAGCTCGGTTTCGGTAACCGCCGCCGCTCACCTGTCTCCGCTGGTCGACTATGCCGACCTGGACGGTCACCTGCTGATCGCCAACGATCCTTACACGGGCGTGCGCGTCGAGCGCGGCAAACTGATCCTGCCCGACGGCCCCGGCCTGGGCCTCCGGCAGGCGGCCTGAAAGCCGATCGTGCCGTTCGTGCGGCGCCCGGAAATGACGGCGCCACAATGGCAGCGACCGCCTGGTGGGCGAGCAACCTCAGTGAACGGTTCAGGCCCCGGGCGGTCGACAGGCGAGCGTCCTGGCGATGAAGTGGCGCCCCGGGGCCGGAGAGCACTTTGACAGTCGCGGCCCGGACCTGTTACGCTGCGGGGCGGAAGGCAAAGCAGCGCTCCTAATGACGTCAGGCCCCACTCAACAGGCGCCGGAGCCGCTTGTGCGCGCTGGCGGCGACGAAGCGACCGCCGAGCAGCAGCTCGCCCGGCTGCGCGAGCTGTTGCTGCGGCATTCGGTGCGCTTCGGAACGTTCATGCTGGCGTCGCATCAGACGAGCGACATCTACGTCGACGGCAAGCTGACCACCTGCCTGCCGCAGGCGATGCCGCTCGTGGGGCGTCTGTTCCTGCACAAGATCCGAGCGCACGGCTGGGATCCGGACGCCGTCGGGGGCATGACGCTGGGGGCCGATCCGATCGCGTTCGCTATCGCGCGGGAGAGCCTCGAGGCCGGCCGGCCGATCCGCGCCTTTGCCGTGCGGAAAGAACCGAAAAAACACGGCATGATGCGTTTCATCGAAGGCCTCGAGCAAACCGCCGGGCTCCGCGTGGTGATCCGCGACGATGTTTGTACGACGGGCGTGTCGACGGCGAAGGCGGTGGAACGGGCGCGGGAAGCGGGGATGACGGTTCTCGGTGCGCTCTGCCTGGTGGACCGCGAGGCCGGCGCCGCCGAACTCCTGCTCCGCGACTGCGGCTGCGTGCTCGACAGCCTCTTCCGGCTGTCCGAGTTGCGCGCCGCAGCCTCCAGATCCTAGGGCGTGCCGCAAGTCCTCTTCAACGAGGCGCAGCAGCGGCGCCTGCTCGCCGGTGCGCGCCACGCCGAGAAGCTGCTGGGTGAAATCGAGCAGATCCTGTGGGCGGCGGTGTCCAGGTCGCCGTTCCCGGAGTATCGGCCTGACGTGGCGCCGCATCAGGCCCGGGTGCCCGCAGGTTACATCAGCCGCTTCCGAAGACCACGCAATCCGGGTCGCGCCGGCTTTCGTCCGGATTGCGGTGCAGGAGATGGCGCCGGAGCACCTGCGAGGATAGGGACAACTCTCGGCCGAGTCGGCCGAGCACCTCCGGGGCCTGTCTTCGGAGCTCGAAGGGCTGCTGACCACACTGGATCGGGCGCTCGCGCTAGGCGAGCGGGCCGAGCTCGGCGCTCGCATCAGTAAGCTCGATCCGGATTCTGGGCGTCGACGTGCTCCCGGTGGGCGTCAACCCGATTACCGCGGTGCCGGTCAGGCTGCGCTACGGAGCGGAGGCCGCCATCGAAGTGAGCCTGGCGGAGGCCGACCTTGTCGGAGCCG
>JBBIMZ010000077.1:6335-10914 GCA_037444135.1 Solibacteraceae bacterium | reverse complement strand
CATTTTCACGCCGCCCTCATCCAGAAACCGCGCGTGCCAGGCATGTCCGAGCTGGTTCACGTCTACGCCCCGCTTGGACCCGATCTCGCCGCCCACCTGAACCGCATCGCCGCCTTCAACTCCCGGCAGGATCACCCCACGGACTGGAAGCTGGCCGTCTACGCCGGCCGCGACTTCTTCGAGCGCATGCTCGCCGACCGCCCCGGCAACGTCGTCGTCCTCAGCGGGCGCAACCGCGGCAAGATCGCCCGCGTGCGCGCTTCGCTCGACGCCGGCCTCCACGTGCTCGCCGACAAGCCGTGGATTCTCGAGCCCGAGGAACTGCCCGAGCTCGAGGCCGCCCTCGAGCTCGCCGCGCGCAAGCGCCTGGTCGCCTACGACGCCATGACCCAGCGCTTCGAGATCTCCTGCATCCTGCCGCGCGAGCTCGTCAACGATCCCGAGATCTTCGGCGAGCGCCTCGCCGGCTCGCCCGCCGAGCCCGCAGCGCAGATGGAAAGCGTGCACTACCTGCTCAAGCAGGTCGCCGGAATCCCCAACCTGCGCCCCGCCTGGTTCTTCGACACGCGCGAGCTGGGCGAAGGGCTCACCGACGTCGGCACCCATCTGGTCGACTTGATTTTCTGGACCCTGTTCCCCGATCAGGCGATCGACTACCGCAAGGACGTCCGGGTGCTCGAGGGCGCCCGCTGGCCCACCATCCTCTCGGAGGACCAGTTCCGCCGCGTCACCGGCGAGCGCGGCTTTCCGCCCTTCCTCGCCGGGGCCGTCCGCAACGGTCGCCTCGAGTACTTCTGCAACAACCGCGTCCGCTTCACCGTCCGCGGCCTTCACGTCCAGCTCGACGTGCGCTGGGATTTCGAAGCCCCGCCCGGCATGGGCGACACCGAGCTGGAGATCTTCCGCGGCAGCCGGGCCCGCGTCGAAGTCCGCCAGGGCCCCGAAGAGAAATTCATCCCCGAAGTCTACGTCGTGCCCGCCTCCGCCGCCGAAAAGGACCGCGTCGGCCGCGCCCTCGCCGCCCGCCTGGCGCGCCTCGCCGCCCGCTACCCCGGCCTCGCCGCCGAAGACCAGGGCGCCCGCTTCCGCATCGGCATCCCGAAAGCGCTCCGCATCGGCCACGAAGAACACTTCGCCCTCTTGGTGGACCGTTTCCTAGGCTACCTCCGCCGCCCCGACACCCTCCCCGCCTGGGAGAAACCCAACATGCTCGCCAAGTACTTCATCACCACCCAGGGCGTCGCCCTCGGCCGCGCCGCCACGAGCCGCTGACGCCCCCGATCCCTCGAGTGCCGGCCCATGCGGCGATGGCGCTCAGCTCTCCTCGCTTTGAGCCATGTCCTCCATGTCCCCCCCCCCGGGGGGGGGTGACACGGACGAGGCAGCGGTCTATACGTTTCTTCGTGGGGGTTCTACAGCGGCAATCCCCTTCCATCGAACTCGACTGGGAGGTCCGCACAATGCCTCGTCTGTGGCTTTTGTTTCTCATCATCGGTCCGTCGGCGCTCGGCCAGGTGGCCACCATCACCGGACGGGTGACCGACCCCACGGGCGCAGTGGTTCCCGGCGCGGAAGTCACCGCCCGATCGATCGAGACCTCGCTCACCTCTACGACGCTGACAACCAGCGAGGGCTATTACACACTCCCAGGCCTGGCCCCTGGCCGCTACGAACTCACCGTGGCGAAAGCCGGGTTCATCCCCGTCCGGCAGACCGGCCTGCAACTGGCCGTCCAGCAGGTAGCCCGCATGGACATTACCCTCACCGTCGGCGGCGTCACCGAAACCATCACCGTCCATGCGCAGACACCGTTGCTCGAAAGCGAATCGAGCGCCGTCGGTCAAGTGATCGGAAACCGTCAGGTCACCGAACTGCCCCTGCTCGGACGCAACACGTACGCCTTGGCCATGCTTGTGCCCGGCGTTCGCAATTCCGCCGGCGTCAACAACCTCGTCATCGACCAGATGAGCACGGTCTCCTACTCCATCAACTGCCAGCGGGCCACAGCCAACGAATTTCTCCTCGACGGTGCGCCCAATTCCGCCGCCTCGCAAAATCAACCGGTGATCAACGCCAATCCGGATATGATTCAGGAGTTCAAAGTCGAAACCAACAACTTCGCGGCCGAGTACGGCCGCGCCGAAGGCGGCGTCTTCAACGTCGTTACGCGCAGCGGTACCAACGACCTTCAACTCAAGAAGCTCAAAAACCTCTGGTGGTCGGAAGCTGCCAGAAGCGGCGCGCTTCCCCTGCTCGAGGCTCCAGCCGGTCGCCTCGCAACTTTCGATCAAGCCCTCAAGCCGTCGACTCTATCCTCCGAGGGCTCCTGACCTGTCCGCGCCGGTTCAATAATCCCCATATCGCCACGCGTTTAGCCGGCATCGACGCCGCGATGACCCGCCTCAGGACGGTGTGGCTGAGGGCCGGGACCACAGCCCTGGAGCAGCAGCTCATGAGGCCCTGAGCATGCACTACAATAAGAGCACTTCAAGGAGCTTGATCTCATCATGAGGCTCACCGCGAGACTCCGCCCGCCGGGCTGGCGGCCTGTCTGTGGGGAGCCGTCTTCCGAAAGTCGATTGACCGAGTGCCTGCGCTGCCGATCACGGTTCGAAGCCCCGGAGGCGCCCCCGAGGGAGGCGCATGAGCGCGACGAATGACCCGATCGCCGCCGCCCTGGCTCTGCCGGACGGGGCGCATTTTCGCAGGTGCGCGCTTCAGGTGAACTCACATCACTACGCCGCCACGTCCCGGGGACGCACGCCGGAACACGACGCGGCCGGCCATGCGCGTGCAATCGTAGAGAAGGCCGCGGAGCTGGGCATTTCTGTGCTCGCAATCACTGATCACAACAGCGTCAGCGGTGTCGCAGACTTCCAGGCCGCCGCCGCCGACTGCGGTGTTTGCATCTTTCCCGGCTTTGAACTGTTTTCGAGCGAGGGCATCCACGTCCTCTGCCTCTATCCTCCGAATACGGACCGGCACCGGCTTGAACGCTACCTGGGCGAATTCGGCATTCGCGACCCCAGCCCCTCCTCTGTTCTGGCCGACAAGACGTTCGTCGAACTGCTCCGGTGCGTCCGCGAACAGGGCGGTATCGCGATCGCCGCCCACGTCACCAACGACGGCGGCCTCTTGCAGGTCCTCAGCGGTCAGGCGAGGATTCGCGCATGGCGGGACGAAAACCTCCTCGCCGTCCAGATTCCGGGCCCTGTCGAGGAGTTGCCGCAACAGTTTCGCCAAATCCTGGAAAACCGGAACCCCGACTACCGCCGGCCTAATGCGCCCGAGCAAGGACTGGCGCTGGCGGTCCTCAACGCCCGGGAGGTCGCCGATCCGCAGGATCTGGAGGATCCTTCCGCGACCTGCTGGATCAAGATGTCCGAGGTCAGCATCGAGGGATTACGGCAGGCGTTCCTCGACCCCGGCTCGCGCGTCCGCCTGAACCCTCGCACCGGAACGCTGGCGTCCGAAGCGCATGCGCAGTTGGTCGCCATGGCCTGGGAGGGCGGTTTCCTCGACGGCGTGGCCTTACATCTGAACTCCAATCTGAACGTGCTGATCGGCGGCCGCGGCGCCGGCAAGTCCACGATCGTCGAAAGCATCCGTGCTGCGCTGGGACTCGAACCGGTCGGCGAGGAAGCCCGGAAAGCGCACGAAGGCATCGTCCGCCACGTCTTGCGCAGCGGCACCAAGATTTCGCTCCTGGTCCGGGTCAACCGGCCATCGCTCCGGCAGTACCGCATCGAACGGACCATTCCGAACCCGCCGTTGGTGCGCGACGCAGACGGTGCGGTCTCGAACCTCTCACCACAAGACATTCTGCCGCGAGCCGAAGTTTATGGCCAGCACGAGATATCCGAACTTACCCGCAGCCCCGAAAAACTGACGCGTTTGCTCGATCGTTTCATCGAACGTGATGAATCGCTCGGTCGCCGGAAAGCGTCGCTGGCGCGGGAACTCGAAAAGAACCGCCGCGCCCTGTCCGACACCCGCGCGGAAATCAAGTCCGTCGAGGAGCGTCTGGCTGCCCTCCCCGGCCTCGAGGAGACCCTCAAGCGCTTTCAGGATGCGGGCCTCGAAGAGCGGCTGCGGGAGCAGAGCCTGCTCGTGCGCGAGGAGCGCGTACTGGATTCGGTGCCGGAACGCCTCGCGCCCTTCCGCGAAGCCCTCGAGACCTTCAAGCGGGAGCTGCCGATCGACCGGACCTTCCTGTCGCCCAGGGCCCTCGACGACTTGCCGGGCCGAGACATCCTGGCGCGGGCAGACCAGGTCCTCGCCGATCTGGACCGGGACCTCGCTCGCGTCGCGGCCGAGCTCGAGAAGGCCCTACAGATCGCGGATCAGAAAATTGTCGAGGTGCGTGCGGCGTGGGAATTGCGCAGGCAACAGGTGCAGGCTGCCTACGAGCGCATCCTCCGTGAGCTCCAGAAGTCCCGCGTCGACGGCGAGGAGTTCATCCGCCTGCGGCGGCAAATCGAGCAACTGCGGCCGCTTCAGCAGCGCCTCGCGCTGATCGGCCGGGAGCTTGGCGAAGGCCTCGTCGACCATGGCCTGGTCTTCGCAGTGTACGCACCCG
>JBBIMZ010000077.1:0-6325 GCA_037444135.1 Solibacteraceae bacterium | reverse complement strand
CCGCGCCGCTACGACATCGACGAGCTGCTGCGCCTGTTCGAGAAAGAGCATGCGGATCGACGAGTGGCCCTGCTCGCCGAGTGGGAGGACACAAAAGCCGAGGAGTTCAGCGCCCTCGATCAGGCCGCCGGAAAAGTCAGCGGCAGGCTCCGGAACCACGTGGAGGTGAAAGTGACCGCGGCAGGCGATCGTGAGCCGCTTTTCAGGATCCTCCGCGAGAAGATCGGGGGCCGCATGTCGGAGGCGATCGAGAGCCTTCGCAGTGCGCCCGGCCTGTCGTTGACAAGCTTCGTCCAGGCGTGCCGGTCCGGCCCCGATGCCTAGAGAAGGGCGTATGCCATTCCCTTGGCGCAGGCCGAACGCCTCGCAAAGGCCGAACCGGAAATTCTCATGCAGATCGAGGAGCTGGACCTCCCCCCCACCACGGAGATCCGCCTCAACACCGCTCCGGTCGGGCAACCTCCGGCCTGGCAGTCGCTCCAAGAGCTCTCGACCGGTCAGAAAGCCACCGCGGTGCTCCTTCTCTTGCTCCTCGAATCGGACGCGCCGCTGATCATCGACCAGCCTGAAGACGACCTCGACAATCGTTTCATCACCGAAGGGATCGTGCCGCGGATGCGCGACGAAAAGCAGCGCAGGCAGTTCATCTTCTCCACGCACAACGCCAACATCCCCGTGCTCGGCGACGCCGAGCTGATCCTCGGTCTCACGGCCTCCGGCGAGGCCGGCGGCGGGCGCGCGCGCATCGCCCCGGAACACATGGGATCGATCGACTCCCCCACGGTCCGCCGGCTGGTCGAGGAGATCCTCGAAGGCGGTCGCGAGGCATTCGAGACCCGCCGCCGAAAATACGGATTCTGACGGCATCGGTGACATGACCAGGACCGAGCTCGCGGAGTTGATTCAAAACGGCGAAAACTCAGGCGTCGAGTTCAAGCGCGACGACATCCACCCCGAAAAACTGGCAAGAGAAATGGCCGCGCTGCTGAACCTCGAAGGTGGCCATATCCTTCTCGGCGTCGACGACGATGGCGCCGTGACCGGCCTGACCCGTGAGGCCAGACAAGCTGAGGAATGGGTCATGGAAGTCGCCCGCACTCACTTGAATCCTCCGGCAATCCCTTTTTGGGAAACGATCGTCTGGGAGCCCGGCAAAGTCATCGGGATCGTATCACTTCCGGCAGACGCTCCCGACAAGCCCTATAAAGCAAAGCGAGGTTCCGCCTGGGTCACCCAGGTCCGCGTCGGAACCACCACACGAGACGCCACCCGCGAAGAGGAGATGCGTCTGTATCAGCAGTCCGGCCAGTTGCAGTACGATCGGAAACCGGTTCCCGGCGCCTCGCTCGACGACCTGGACCGGAGGCGCCTCGCCAACTACTTCCAACACATCAGGCGACAAGACTGTCCCGCCGAAACGGACCGCGAAGGTTGGACCCGTCTGCTCCTGAATACGGAACTCATGATCGAAAACTCCGGCCGTTACATGGCCAGCGCCGGAGGGCTCCTGCTCTTTGGCGTCCGCCCGAACAAGTTCCTCCCCCAGGCGGGCCTCTCGGCCGCCGCGTATCCCGGAACGGTGAAAGACTACAGCGCCAAAGAGAGGGCTTCGCTCCGTGGGCCGCTCGTCTCGCTCTTCGCCGCGCCGGAACCCGCGAGCGGACAACCCTACCCTGACCTGCCGCAAACCTTTTCGGAAGCGCCCGGCATTGTCGAGGCCGGCGTCATCAAGCAGGCTCTGGAATTCGTCCGGCGGAATATCACTGTCAGGTCTTGGATCGACGGCAGTGGCCGCAGGCAGGAGGATTGGGATTACCCGCTGGAAGCCGTTCGTGAGGCGGTCGTGAATGCGGTGGCCCACAGAGACTATACGATCACAGTGGCGGATATTGAGCTCTCGATTTACGCCGACCGGATCGAGATCATCTCACCCGGTCGGCTTCCGAACACCGTCACCGTCGAGAAGATGCGGGCCGGATATCGCGCCACGCGTAACGAGTTGATCAAGGAGGTTCTCCGGGATTATCGTTACGTCGAGGCCACCGGGCTGGGCGTTCCCCGCAAGATCATCGCCGGCATGCGCGCCCATAACGGCACCGAACCCGATCTTGTCGAAGAGCAAGACCGTTTCCTGGTCCGGCTGTGGAAACAGCGGCCGGAGACGTGACTGCGCCACGCGACCCCGCCGGTGTTTGCCCGCCTCATCGGTCGCGGCCGCTACGCTCGGCGTGCCTCGCTGTTGTCAAGAGAGCCGTTTTTGCCCCCACGCGCGTGGGGACGACTGCGGATCGTATCGAAGCGCTGTGCTCGCGACACCGTCCGAACCCGAGTTTCCCCGGTCACCCCCATTTCGCGCCCATAACCGCCCACCCCCCACCACTCGCCCGCCGCCCGCCCCGGTCCCCAGGGCGTCGCCCTCGGCCGCGCCGCCACGAGCCGCTGACGCCCCCGATCCCCTGAGTGCCGGCCCCTGCGGCCGAATCCGTCGGTGGCTCGGTTTTCTCTGCGTTGACCCAGCCGCGACCTGGGTGTACAATTTCTCCGGAAGTTGCTCTTGTTTCGATAGAGGGAAAAATTGGAGGTGTCCCATGAACTTTGGCGGTGCGGTCTGTCGCCGAAACCTCCTCTTGGCCTGCGTACTGATCGGCCTGCTATGGAGCTCCCGTCCCGCAGTTGCGCAGGTCAGAGGAACCATCAGCGGTTATGTCAAGGATGCTACGGAGGCCGTCCTCCCGGGCGCGCGCGTGACCCTGCGCAACGAGCAGACCGGGGCTCAGCGAGAGACCACTTCGAACCAGGAAGGGTTCTATCAGTTCCTGGGCCTTACGCCCGGCGTGTATACGCTGGGAGCCGAACTGGCCAGCTTCCGCAGCTATCGCGCCAGTGGTATCCAGTTGCGCCTCGATGAGAATCTCCGCGCCGATATCCGCATGGAGCTCGGCGCCGTCACCGAGCAGGTGCAGGTCACGGCGGCGGCCACGGTCGTCGAGACGCGCTCTTCCACCCTGGCCGCCGTCATGGACGACCGGCGCATCGTGGACCTGCCGCTGCTGAACCGCAACGTGATCTCGCTGGCGGCCCTGCTGCCGGGCGTCACTCAGGTCTGGGCGGGGTCCAACAGCGATTCGCAGAGTCAGCGCGGCGGACCCACACTCACGGTCAATGGCGGCCGCCGCAACCAGACCTACGAGACTCTCAACAACACGTACTTCAATAATCCTTCCCGCAATACGGGCCTGAATCCTCCGCCGCCGGACGCGGTGCAGGAGTTCCGCATGCAGACGGCCAACTATTCGGCCGAGAGCGGCCGCAACGCGGGAGCTGTCGTGAGCGTGGTGACCAAGAGCGGCACCAACGACCTGCACGGCTCGCTCTGGGAATTCCACCGGAGTAGCGCCTTGAACGCCCGCAATTTTTTTGAAGGCCGCAAGCCGGTCCAGCACCAGAACCAGTTCGGCGCTGCGGCCGGCGGGCCGATCAAGCGCGACAAGCTGTTTTATTTCGGCTCCTATGAAGGCATCCGCGACCGGCGCGCCGCCTCGACCACCTACACCCTGCCGCCCAGCGCGGCGGAGGCTCGCGGCGACTTCTCGCACCTGAGCCGGCAGCTCCGCAATCCGTACGACGGCACGCCCATTCCCGGCAACCGCATCCCGGAGAGCCTCATCGATCCGGCGGCGAAGAACCTGCTCCAGTTCCTCCCCCTGATGAGCGCGCCCGGCGAGCGCTACCTCGGCTGGGTCGCCAGCCCCCGGGATGCCGACCTGGTCATGATCCGAACCGACGGGACGCTCAACTCTCGCCAGAGTCTGTTCGGGCACTACTACCTGAATCAGAGTGAACGAGACAATCCCAACATCTACCCGCAGTGGATCTCCAATTATCTGCGGACGCGAACGCAGAACGCCGGTATCAACTACAGCTTTGTCATCAGCCCGACGCTCCTCAATCAGGTGACTCTCGGCTTCACCCGTTCTTTCGACGTCACCGACGTCACCAGAACTATTTCGAATTCCCAACTGCTGCTTGCGGGACTGCCGGACTACATCGAGGCCGGCGCCACAAGGTTCAATGTCAGCGGCCGGTTCAACCTCTCCTACTCGAATTATCTGAAGTTCGTCAGTAACAATTATGATGTCAGCGAGAACCTTACGTGGATCAAGGGCCGGCATACTTTCAAGTTCGGCTTCCAGTACCTGGACTTAGGCTTTTTCCAGACGTGGTCTCCGCCGCCGAGCTTCACGTTCAATGGGACGCGCACCGGTGATCCGATGGCGGACTTTCTTACCGGAGCCTATCGCAGCCTGAGCATTGCCTTCGGCCAGCGGCTCAACGACGGGTTGAGCAGCTTCACGGTAGGTTACTTCCAGGATGACTTCAAGGTCACCCGCCGGCTGACGCTCAACTTCGGACTCCGCTACGAGCTGCCCAAGCCCTGGGTCGACAAGCAGGACCGGATCAACACGCTCGACCTCCGGCCCGGCGTGCGCTCGAAGGTGGTCCCGACGGCGCCCCCTCACATGCTCTTCGTCGGCGACCTGCCGCGCGGGTTGTACCCCACCGACAAGAACAACTTCGCCCCGCGTTTCGGCTTCGCCTGGGATGTGTTCGGCGATGGGAAGTCGGCCGTGCGGGGAGCATGGGGCCTCTTCTATGACACCGTCAACACCGACTCGATCGCCCAGGAGAATCCCCCCTTCGCGGGAAGCACGAGCTATTTCAACGGGCGCCTTTCCGATCCGGTGGCCGGCCGCACCCCTCCGCCCGTCTTTCCTGATGCGGCCCGCTTTGAGTGGGTCTACCCGATCAATCTATTCTTTACCGACCTCGGCCTGCGTACGCCGTATACGCAGCAGTGGAACCTCACGCTGGAGCGGCAGCTCGGCAAAAACATCTCGGTGCAGGCAGCTTACGTCGGCAACGACACCAAGAAGCTCCACGCCTTTCGGCCCTGGAACGTGGCGATCTACAAGCCCGGCGTGGACGCCAACGGCAACCCGCTGTCCACGCTGGAGAACGCCTGGGAGCGGGCGCCGTTTTTGCCCGGCGTCTACGGCACGGAAAGCATCGTCCTGTCGAGCGCCTTCAACCAGCACTACGAGAGCGCCCAGTTCCGCGTGGACAAGAGATTTTCCAGTAACTTCTCGGTCCTGGCCGTCTACACGCTCGGCAAGTCCATCGACCACAACTCCGAGCACACCTTGGGAGGGTGCGTGGCCAATCCTTACGACTTGCAATCCGAGCGCGGCCGCGCCGACTTCGACGCGCGGCACACTTTCGCCGCCTCCTGGCTCTGGACGCCCGTCCGCGGCGGCAAAGGACTGTTTCGCAGGCTGCTGGGCGGCTGGAACTTCTCCGGCATTCACCGCCTCCGCAGCGGCTACCCCATTACCTTTTACAACGGCGATGACGTGGCGCTCGGCGGCGACATCTGCGGCGGCGAGCAGCAGCACCCGGATCTGCTCGGCAATCCCAAGCGCTCTCACCGCGATCGCGACGACATGATCGCCAGATTCTTCAACACAGAGGTCTTCCGGTTCCCGGCCCCGGGCCACTACGGTTCGGCCGGACGCAACATCCTTTCCGGGCCGGCCTCCAGCATCACCGATCTGGCGATCCTCAAAGATTTCACGGTCACCGAAGGCAGCCGCGTGCAACTGCGCGCCGAGTTCTCCAACGCCTTCAATCAGGTCAACTTCGGGACGCCGCGCAATGTGCTGACCGACGGCCTGTTCGGCCGCATCACGAGCGCCGGTCCGGGCCGCGCAATCCAGGTGGGACTCAAGTACATTTGGTGAGGAGGCGCGGCTCCACAAAGAGGCGCTGCCAGAAACACGAGAGTATGCGTACGCCCTTCGCTTTTCTCATCGCCCTGTTGGCTGCCTGCCTTCCGGCCGGCGCGCAAATGACGGTCTGGGCGATCGGCGATACGGTCCGCATCGACCCTTTGAGCGGCAAGGCCTTCGAAGACAACCCCTTGCTGTTCCCCGATTGCCAGACCGGCGACTATCGAACGCACAATTTCATCTGGGATGCCGAGCAGAAGCGAATTCTCCTCCACGCGGCTCGCAACGAGATTGTCGCGTTCCAGCTCGTGATCGAGCGTGCGGGCACGGCCCCGCTCACCGCGGTGCGGGTCGAGCTCGGCGACCTCATCGGCCCCGGCGGAGCTAGGATCCCCGAGGCCAACATCGATCTCTTCAAAGAGTGGTACGTCCGCGTCCAGCGCCCGAGCCATCAGAAATACTCGCTGGGTCCGGGTTACTACCCCGATGCCCTGCTCCCCTGCCGGAGGTGGAAGGGGAACTTGTACCCGCACATGTAC
>JBBIMZ010000076.1:7271-10918 GCA_037444135.1 Solibacteraceae bacterium | reverse complement strand
GACATCCCTGAGCGATTCCGGCCCCGGGCGCGGCTCCGCCGGCTTGGGTTGGGAATCGGCGGGCCCGACCGCGGCCAGGCGATCCGGTTTGGCGGTCCCGGCGAGTTCCCTGACTTTTCTGCCGGCGCCGCGGCCCCGTTCAGCCGGCTGCGCCGCCCGGTCTCCGGCCAGCGCAGCCTCTGCCTCACCGGGCCGGGCGACGAGCTCCGGAGCGGCCGCCACAGCGGCGCCGATGGGCCGCTGCGTGATCCGGACGCGGAAAGCCAGCTCGCCCCGCTCCGCGTCGCGAACGGCCCCTGGCTCAAGCCGGCAGAGCCGGTCCGGTTCTCCGGACGCGGCCGCTTCGGCCGGCTGCATCGGCGCTGCCTGGCGAGCGGGCCGGTCCTCAGCCGAGCCGGTGGCGGCCGGCGACGGCGCGGCGGGCGGTTTCGCCGATGAGACGAGTTCTGGCGGGAGTTCGACGCCGGCGCGCTCGATCCCGGACTCTCCGGCCGCGCTTTCGCTGAAGGGAGCGGCCGCCGCGACTGCCTGCCCGATGGCGAGCTCCCGGAGGCTCCAGGCGGCCGGGTGGACCCGAGGCGGCTCGAGCGGCGCCGCGATCCGTTCCGGCTCGTCCTCGGCAGCCTGTTCGTCCGAGGACGGCCGGCTCGGTCGCGGAACCGGATTCTGCGCCGCCTTCCAGCCCGGTTCCTCCGCGGCGGGTTCGGTCCCGGCGCCGCCCCCGAGGAGCGCTTCGTCGAGCATCGCCAGCCACTCGGCGGGGGAACCGCCGACCCCGCCCGGACTCTCGCCGGCGGGACCCTGGCCTGCCTGACCCGAGTCAGCGAAAGGCGCGCGCAGCTCAACTGCCAGCCCCGCGGACGTAACAGGCAGACCGGCGACGATCACGCCGGAAGCCCGTGCAGGCGCCTTGCCAAGCGCGAGGCGCCCGTTTTGAAGGGCTTAGACGGCGGCGCCGAGACGAAATTTTGGCGCTCCGGCCCGAGTGACCGGATCTTGGCGCCGGCGCCATCCCCTGCCCGTTTTGCTTATCGGCAGGCGGGCCAGCCTCTTGCGGCCGGGTTGCGGCTCCGGCATCCGGCTTGCTTGCTCCCGCCCGGGAGACCGCTTCGATGGACGCACTCACGGTTTCAGCCGCCAGCGGCATGAAGGCGCGTCTCGAGTCGCTCGAGATGCTGGCCAACAACCTGGCCAATCAGGTCGCCGCCGGCTACAAGGCCGACCGCGAATTCTACAGTCTCTACCTGGCGCCCGAAGCCGTCGAAGCCACGGGCGAGGAGGCCGCGACCTGGCCGCCGGTGCTGCCCGTGATCGACCGGCAGTGGACGGACTTCTCGCAAGGGAATCTGGTGGAGACCGGCGAGCCGGCGCACCTGGCCATCTCGGGCCGGGGCTTTTTTACGGTTCAAGGTCCGGGCGGGGCGCTTTATACGCGCAACGGCGCCTTTCATCTGACGCCGGCGGGCCTGCTGGCGACGGCCGAAGGCTATGCGGTGCTTGACCGGGCGGGGCGGCCGGTGGCGCTCGATCCGGCGCGTCCTTTTGAAGTCGCTCCGGACGGGGCGATCCGGCAGGCCGGAGCGCTGGCGGCGCAGCTCGCCGTGGTCGATTTTCCGCAGCCGGAGCTTCTCGTCAAGCACGCCGGAACCTACTTCCGGCCTGCCGACCGCTTGGCGCCGGTGGCGGCCTCCGGCTTCGAGCTCCATCAGGCCAAGCTGGAGAGCTCGAACGTCTCGCCGGCCGAAGGCGCCGTCCGTCTGATCAGCGTCTTGCGCCAGTTCGAGATGCTCCAGCGAGCCGTGGCGCTCGGCGGCGAGATGAACCGCAAGGCGGTCGAGGAAGTGGCCCGCGTCGGCTCTTAGGGCGGGCGGAGGAGGAAGGAGAACGCAGATGATCCGGGCATTGTTCAGCGCCGCCAGCGGCATGACGGCGCAGCAGATGAACGTCGACAACATCGCCCACAATCTGGCCAACGCCAACACGGTGGGCTTCAAGATGCGGCGGACGCAGTTTCAGGATCTGCTCTATCAGAGCTTCGTGCAGCCGGGCGCGGCCGCCGGTTCGCAGACGGTCGTGCCGACCGGCCTGCAACTCGGTCTGGGCACGCGGCCGGTGGCCAACGAGATCATCTTCTCGCAGGGCAATTTTCAGCTCACCAACAACCCGCTCGATCTGGTGATCCAGGGGCGGGGGATGTTCCAGATCCGCCTGCCGTCGGGCGAGCTGGCCTACACGAGAGCCGGCACCTTCCATTTGGACCGGGACGGGAATCTGGTGACGGCCGACGGCGATCCGCTCGAGCCGCAGATCACGCTGCCGCCCGAGGCGCAGTCGATCACGATTGCCCCGGACGGCACGGTCAGCTACGTGCAGCCGGGGCAGACGGCGGCCCAGCTGGCCGGGCAGATCCAGCTGGCGCTGTTTCCGAACCCGGCCGGGCTCAACAGCATCGGGCGAAACCTGTTTACGCCGACCGACGCTTCCGGCGAGCCGACGATCGGCAATCCGGGCGGCCAGGAAGGCGCCGGGACGCTCCTGCAGGGCTACGTCGAGCAGTCCAACGTGAGCGTGGTCGAAGAGTTCATCAACCTGATCGTCAGCCAGCGGGCCTACGAGGCCAACTCGAAGGTGGTGCGCGCGGCCGACGAGATGTACCAGCAGGCGAACAATCTCACGCGATGAAGCGGGCGGCGGTCCAAGTGGCGCTGGCGGGGGCGCTGGCGGCCGGCGAGTGCGTGACGGTGGAAGGCGACCGCATCCTGGCCGGCGATCTGGCGCGGGTGCGGCCGCTGTTTGCCGCGCTCGATCCGGCCATGCCGGTCGGCTACGCTCCGGCGCCGGGCCGGAGGCGGGCGCTTGAGCCGGAGGAGCTGGGGCGCCTGGCGCGCCGCCACCGCCTGCCGGAGACTTCGCTTGAGGCCGTCTGTTTCGAGCGCGCCGCCGAAGTGTTGACCCGGGAGCGGTTGCTCGAGGCGATGCGCGCCTCGCTCGGCGAGCCGGAAGCACGGATCGAGATCGTCGAATTCAGCCGCTATCCGGTTCCGCGGGGAAGGCTCGCGTTTCCGCTGGCCGGCTTGGCCTCGCCGCCGCCGGCTCAGCCGGACGCCCCGGTGCTGTGGCGCGGCCGGGTGCTCTATGAGGGGCGGCGCAGCGCCGGCATCTGGGCGCGCGTGCGCATCGGAGTCGTCAGGCGGCTGCTGATCGCGCGGCGGGACCTCGTTGCGGGGAGGCCGATCAAGGCGGCCGATCTCGAAGAGCGCCTCGCCGAGACGTTTCCCGCGCGCCGGCAGGCGGACCTGACGGTGGAGGAAGCCGTCGGGGCGGCCCCGCGCCGGCGGATCCGCGCCGGAGAGGCGATCGAAGCGGCCTCGCTGCGCTTGGCCAGGGACATCGAGCGCGGCGACGCGGTGAGGGTCGAAGTGGCGGCCGGCGCCGCCCGCCTGTTCATCGAAGGCCGCGCCGAGAACGGCGGCCGGCGCGGCGAGCCCGTCAGCGTCCGCAATCCCGCCAGCGGCCGGCGCTTCACCGCCGTCGTCGAAGGACCGGGGCGGGCCAGTTTGAGGATCCAAACAGGAGGACAGGCGCCATGAGGCGATGGTTGTGGCTGGCTGGAGCGTTTTGGGCGGGCGCGGCGGCGGTCGCCGGCG
>JBBIMZ010000076.1:0-7223 GCA_037444135.1 Solibacteraceae bacterium | reverse complement strand
GCTTCGCCGGGGTCCCTCTACAGCGAGGCGGGCGCCCTGGCCGACATCACCGGCGACCTGCGCGCCCGGCGACTGGACGACATCGTGACCATCGTGGTGGCCGACCGCGCTTCGGCGCTGACGCGCGGGGCCACCGCCTCCAGCCGCCGATCGGCGGCGCGCGCCTCGGCGGCGGCGCTCGGCGGCGTGACCAGAGCGAGCGGGCCGCTGGCCAACCTGGCGGACCTGGGCGGCCAGCACGAGCTCAAAGGGGAAGGCGAGACGAGCCGCGAGACGGCGCTGACGACGACGATTTCGGCGCGCGTCGTGGGCGTGCTGCCGAACGGGAATCTGGTGGTCGAAGGAACCAAGGATCTCTGGATCAACGCCGAGCGCCAGCAGGTCAGCGTGCGCGGCGTGGTGCGGTGGAACGATCTGGACGGGCGCAACCGCGTCGGCTCGGACCGGCTGGCTCAGCTCGAAGTCCGCGTCAACGGCAAAGGCGTGGTGGGCGACGCCATACGCCGGCCGAACTTCCTCTACCGGCTGCTGGTCGGGTTGCTGCCTTTTTGAGCGATGGCCAAGCGTGCAAACCGGCACCGGCGCCTGAAGGCGCTCGCGGCCGCCGTAGCGCTGGCTCTACCGGCCGGCGCCGCGCCGGCGCGCCTCAAGGATCTGGGAACGCTCGAGGGCGTGCGCGACAACCAACTGCTCGGCTACGGGCTGGTGGTGGGATTGGCCGGAACGGGCGACAAGCGCCAGACGGTCTTCTCGGCGCAGACGCTGGCGAACCTGCTCGAGCGCATGGGCGTCTCGGTCGATCCGAGGGCGATGCTCGTCCGCAACACGGCCGCGGTGATGGTGACGGCGAATCTTCCGCCGTTTGCCCAGCCCGGCACGCGCATCGACGTCAACGTGCCGGCGGTGGGCGACGCGACGACGCTGCAGGGCGGGCTGCTGCTGCTGACGCCGCTCAAAGGCGCCGACGGCCAGGTTTATGCGGTGGCGCAAGGGGCGGTGGTGACTGGCGGATTCCTGGCCGGCGGCGGAGGCAACACGCGGACGATGAACCATCCGACGGCCGGGAGGATTCCCGGCGGGGCGATCATCGAGCGGGCGCCGCCGTCGGAGCCGGCCGGGCCCGTGCTGCGCTGGCAATTGCGCCGCAGCGACTTCACCACCGCGGCGCGCATCGCCGACGCCGTCAACAAGGCCTTCGCGGGGCCGGGGCGCAGGATCGCCTCGCCCGAGAACGCTGGCCTGGTCATTGTGCACGTGCCGCGCGACTTTCTGCCGCGCACCGTCGAGTTCGTCTCCCTGCTCGAGAACCTGACGATCGAGGCCGACCGGCCGGCGCGGATCGTCATCAACGAGCGGACCGGGACGATCGTGATGGGCAAGGAAGTGCGGATCGCCCCGGTCTCGATCCTGCACGGGGCGCTGACGGTGGAAGTCAGGACCGCATACGCCGTTTCGCAGCCGGCGCCCTTCAGTCAGGGGCAGACGGTGACGGTGCCGGAAAAGGAGGTCGGCGTCAGCGAGGAGAAGGCGCGGCACATCCGGCTGGAGCCGGGCGCGACGGTCGAGGAGCTGGTTCGGGCGTTGCTGGCGATCGGCTCGACGCCGCGCGACGTGATCGCCATCCTCGAAAACCTGCGCGCCGCCGGGGCGCTCGATGCCGAGCTGGAGGTGATCTGAGCGGTGCTGATCCCGGTCGCCGAACTCTGGGCGGGCCGTCTGGCGCGCCTCAGGGAAGCGGGCAAGCAGGACGACCCGGAATTGTTCCGGGCGGCAGCGGCCGAGTTCGAGTCCATCCTGGTGGCGGAGCTGCTCCGGTCGGCGCGCGAGGGCGGCTCAGGCGGATGGCTAGGAAGCGGGGAGGAGAAGGCCGGAGGGACGATGGTGGAGCTGGCCGAGCAGCAGTTGGCGCAGGCCCTGGCGGCCGCCGGCGGGCTCGGGCTGGCGGCGCTGATCGCCCAAGGACTATCGAGAAAGCCTTGAAGAGTCGGTCGCGCCGGCCGATGAGAAGGTCGAGGCATGGGCGAAAAGCTGGCCATCGAGCTGCGCCGGAGCTCCGCCCTGGAACCGGCCGGGCGCAGCCTGTGGGCGCCGCAAGCGAGGCAGGAATCGGCGAAGGCGTCGGGGCGCAGCCACGACCAGATCAGCATTTCCGAGTCCGCTCGGGCGATCGCTGATTCCCGACCTGCGGCGCACCTGGAGAAACTGGCCGCCGCGGTGGCCTCCGGCAGCTACCGCGTGCCGGCGGTCATCCTCAGCCGGAGCCTCCTCAGCGGCCACCTCGCCTAAACGGGGGACCGCAGCCCCGCCGGCCCTCCACGCTCGATGTCCCGAAACGGTTTCCGAGCTACGCTGCATCCCGGGAGCGGGTGACGGCATCCAAACCAGTCGAGGAGCTTTTTCATCTACCCATGGTAAGAGTTGGTCAACCCGCACCCGAGTGGAAAGCAGTCGCCTACGTCCGGGGCGAACAAAAAACGCTCAGCAGCGAGGACTATAAAGGCAAGTGGTACGTACTGTACTGGTACCCTTTGGACTTCACCTTCGTCTGCCCCACGGAGATCCGCGGCTTCCAGAGTCTGCTGAAGGACTTCGAGGCCGAGAGCGTCGAGGTGATCGGTTGCAGCACGGATTCGTTTTATTCACATAAGGCTTGGTTCGGGGACCGGAATACGTTCCCCAGCGAGATCACGCATCCGGTCCTGGCCGACACGGGCCATCAGGTCAGCCGCGCTTTCGGTGTTCTGGATGAGGACGGCGGCATCGCCTTGCGGGCCACGGTAGTCGTGGACGACAAAGGGATCGTGCGTTCGGTCTCCGTCAACGACACGCAAGTAGGACGGAGCCCGGGCGAGGTATTGCGCACCGTGCAGGCGTTCAAGAGCGGCGGTCTTTGCGGCGCCGACTGGCACAAGGGCGAGAAGTTCGTCGCCTGAGCGCCCGGCGCTTTCTCACGGCCCGCGCGATGCCCCCGCCGAGCTGCCGGAGCTAACGGGCAAGAACGCCGAGGAGGACGCCGGGATCGAGCATCTCCTCGATTTCCCGCGCCGGCAGGTCGATGCCGAGGCGGCGGCGTCGACAAGGAAACGCAGCACCGGCGATTCTTCGACGCGCGTCCCGGCTCTCATCGGCGTTTCGGGTCGAGACGGGCCAGCACTGCGGCGAGGCGCTCCCGCGCCCGGCTCGCCTCCGGAGTGTGGGCTTCCGCCGAAAAGGGCCGCACTCCGTCCGGATCGCGCCCACCCGAGGGAAGCGGCCAGAACCTCACGCCGGTCGGGTCGAGGAGCCCTCATGGCGATCGCTTCCATGGTTTAACGCATCTGCCAGCGAGTCCAGGCTTCCAGGAAATCCTTTCCGCGGTAGCGGACCGTACGGGCGTCGCCGCGCTCGACGCCGGGCGGAAGGGCCGCTTGCGGTGACGGAGTGCTGCGCGTCGTGTACTCGACGTCGATCGTGACCGGACCGTCGAGCTTATAAGGGCGGATCTCCGCCAAGCGCGTCCAGGCGCGGGCGGCGCCTTTCTCGATCCGCTCCTGCGCCGCTTCGGCAGGCAGCGACAGGCAGGCATAATAGCCCAAGCCCTCTTTGACGACTGCCACTTCGGCGTTCGGCACGATGGCCCGCAGGTCGTCGGCGGCGGCTTGGTCGCCGCTCAGGAAGATGACCGGGACACCGAACCAGCCGGCCAGGGCCGCCCGCGTCTCGATCTCGCCGACTTCGCGGCCGTTCATCACAATCCGCTGGATGCCGAGCGAACTGTAGCTGTGCGCCATCACCGCATTGCTGCGGTTGGCGCGCGCGTGCTGGCCGATGAAGGCAACGGCCGCGAAGCCTCGCTCCATTAACATCGAGGGCCCAAGCGATCCGAAGATCAGCTTCGAGCGCGGATGAATGCTCAGCGCCGACAGCGTCCGGCTGCCGTCATGGCCGTCCCAGACGATGACTTCCTCGGCGCCGGCGGCGAGAAAGCCGCGCACGGCGGCATTGATTTCACCCGTCAACAGGCGTTGCATCTCGGTATTGGCCGGATCGGTCTGTTCCTGGCGGCAGACGCCGGCGACGCCCTCGGCGTCGGTGATCAGGAAGACGCTCCGCCCCGGCTGCGCTTCGATCGAGCCGGCCAACAGGAAGATCAGCAGGAGTTGGCGCATGAGCAACAGTCTATAGCGCCTGGACCAGTTTGGCGAGCAGGGCGGTCCGCTCGGCGATCCGGTCGATGAGGATGCTTTCATGCGGGGCATGCGCGCCTTCGCCCACCGCGCCGAGACCGTCCAGCGTGGGCACGCCGAGCGCCGCAGTGAAGTTCCCGTCCGAGCCGCCGCCGGTCATCGACTCTTCCAGGCGGACGCCCAGCTCGGCGGCGACCTTGCGCGCCAAGCGGAACAGGCCGACGATTTCGCGCGTGCGCTCCATCGGCGGCCGGTTCAGCCCGCCGGTCACGGTCAGGATACAGCGGGGATCGATGGGCTTCAGACAGCGCAGCTTGCGGTCCAGGGCGGCCGCCTGGCGCAGTTTCGTCACGCGCACGTCGATCTCGGCGCGGGCCTCGGCGGCCACCACGTTGGAACGCGTGCCTCCGGCGATGACGCCCGGATTGAGGGTGACCCCGCGGGCGTGATCCGTCCAGCCGGCGATCCGAACGATCTGGCGCGCCAGCTCGACGACGGCGCTGGCGCCGTTTTCCGGATCGACGCCCGCGTGAGCCGCTTTGCCCCGGACATGGAGCTGATAAACGCCGACGCCCTTGCGCGCCGTTTTGAGTTTTCCCTCGAGGCCGGTGCCCGGCTCGAGCACCAGCACGGCGGAGCTGGCTTTCGCCTGGCGCTCGACCAGTTCGCGCGATGTGCCGCTGCCGGTTTCCTCGTCGGCGGTGAGAAGCAGGACGACTTTGCGACCCACGGGCAGAGCCAGATCGCGCAGAGCGCGCATGGCCCAGACAAAGAGAGCGATCCCGCCCTTCATGTCCAGTACGCCGGGTCCCCACAGGCGGCCGCCCTCGCGCCGGAAGGGCATCCCGGCGAGCGTCCCGACGGGCCAAACCGTGTCGAAGTGCCCCAGAACGAGGATCCGACCTTGCGGGCGCCGGCCGGGCAGGCACATCTCGCAGAGCAGATGGGGGCGGCGGGTGGACTTCACCTTGGCGACCGGCGCCAGGCGCTCCGCCAGCAGCTCGCGCATGCGGGCCAGCGCCGCGGCGTCATCGCTCGGAGATTCGCACTCGACCAGTTCGCTAATCAGTTCGACGATCGCTCCGGTGTGCCGCTGCGCGTAATCGAGAAGAGGATCCATCGCCTGTTATAATAGCCACACCGCATGCCGATACTCGACACCGTAGAGATCCGCAACATCCTTCCGCACCGGTACCCGATGCTTCTGGTGGACCGGATCATCGAGCTCGAGGCGGAGCGCATCGTGGGGATTAAGAACGTGACCGGGAACGAGCCGTTCTTCGCCGGCCACTTTCCCGACTTCCCGGTGATGCCCGGCGTGCTGATCGTCGAGGCGATGGCGCAGGTGGCCGGGGTGCTGGTGCTGCGCCGGCTGGAAGACCGGGACAAGAAGCTGGTGCTGCTGGCCTCGGTCGAGGAGGCCAAGTTCCGCAAGCCGGTGCTGCCGGGCGATCAGCTCCGCATCGAGATGGTGGTCGACCGGTGGAAGGCCAGCGTCGCCAAAATGCACGGAACGGCCACGGTGGATGGCGTGGTGGTGGCGGAGGCTTCGGTGATGTGCAAGCTGGCCGATAAGCCTGCGCCCAGAACCGAAGTCGCTCCGGCCGTTGAAACTGTTTGATGGCGATCCATCCGACCGCGATCGTCGATCCGGCGGCGCGCATTGCCGAGGCGGCCGAGATCGGGCCCTACTCGATCGTCGGACCGGAAGTTGAAATCGGCCCCGGCACCCGTTTGATGGCTCATGTCTACGTCGAGGGCCCGACCTGGATCGGCGAAGAGAACCTTTTTTTTCCCTATTCGACCGTCGGCGTCGCCTCGCAGGATCTCAAGTACAAGGGCGAGCGGGCCGAGACGCGGATCGGGCACCGAAACCGGATCCGCGAGTTCGTCACCATTCATCGCGGCACGCAGGGCGGCGGGCTGGTGACGTCGATCGGCGACGACAACCTGCTGATGGCGTACGTGCACGTGGCGCACGACGTGCGCATCGGCAGCCACACGGTGCTGGCCAACGGCGTGACCATCGGCGGCCACGTCGAGGTGGGGGACTGGGCGGTGATCGGCGCCTTCAGCGGCGTACACCAGTTCTGTCGCGTCGGCCGGCACGCGATGGTCGGCGGCTACAGCGTCATTACGCAGGACGTCGCCCCGTACTCGACTACGGTGAGCCCGCGTGAGGCCAGGATCTATGGCGCCAACAAAACGGGGCTGGAGCGGCGCGGCTTCCCCGCCGAGACGATCGAGAAGTTGCAGAAGGCCTTCCGCCTGCTGACGCACGCCCGGCTTAACACCAGCCAGGCGATCGAGCGAATTCGCGCGGAGATCCCGCCATGCCTGGAGGTGGACGAGCTCATCGAGTTCATCCTCGCCTCCGAACGGGGAGTGATCAAGTGACGCGCTACGCGCTGATCGCCGGCAACGGCCGCTTCCCCTTACTGGCGCTCGATAAAGCGCGCCAGCTCGGCCACGAAGTCGTGGCCGTGGGCATCAAGGAAGAGGCTTCGCCGGAGATCGAGCGGCTGGCGGCTCGCTGCCACTGGATTTCCCTGGGCGAGCTGAGCCGCCTCATCGGCATCCTCAAAGAGGAAGGCATTCGGGACCTGATCCTGGCCGGACAGGTCAAACACGCGAGCATCTTTTCCACGATCCAGCCCGACTGGCGTCTCGTCAAGGTGCTCGCGTCGCTCGAGGCCAGGAAC
This sequence comes from Solibacteraceae bacterium, assembly GCA_037444135.1. GTDB lineage: Bacteria > Acidobacteriota > Terriglobia > Bryobacterales > Bryobacteraceae > CALKXJ01. The sequence continues at coordinate 355 of JBBIMZ010000076.1, read as the reverse complement.
ACCGACGCGCTCATCGGAGGCGTCATCCGCGTGCTCGAAAGCGAGGGTCTGCGAGTGATGGACTCGACGGCGTTGCTCAAGCCGCTGCTGGCGAGCGCCGGCGCGATGACTCGGCGCAAGCCGACGCGGGAAGAAGAAGCCGACATCGCCTACGGGCGGCGCATCGCGAATGCGCTGGCGGCATTCGACGTCGGGCAGAGCGTCGTGATCGCCGACCGCGCCTGCGTGGCGGTGGAAGCCATGGAGGGTACGGACGCAACGCTGCGCCGGGCGGCGGCCATCGCCCGCGGGCGGCCGCTGCGGCTGGTGAAAGTTTCGCGGCGGCGGGCGCATCTGCTCTTCGACGTTCCGGTGG
>JBBIMZ010000075.1:0-10963 GCA_037444135.1 Solibacteraceae bacterium | reverse complement strand
TTCGGCCCGCTCGCGGGCAAAGTGCTGCGCGTAGGCATCATGGGCGCAGGCTAGACGCGCGAGAACCTGCTGCTGCTGATCGAAGCACTGGAGGCCGCTCTGCGCCGGCAGGGCTACACGCCTCCCGCAAGCGGAAGGGAGGCCGCCGAGGCTTTCTACGCCCGGCTGGCGGCGCCCGCCCTCACGCCGTGAAGATCGGCTCGAGGTCCGCGGCGGTTTTCTCCAGTCCGCGGCGCTCTTCCGGCGTGAGCGGCCGGAAGCCGGCGGCCAGCTCCAGCGCCATCACGTAGAGGGATTCGTCGCCCGGCGGGATCGCGGCGGTGACATCCTCCGAGAGGGTGAAGCGCAGCGCTTGCTCAGCCAGCCGGCGATCGCTGACCGGCTTGTACCAGCATTTGGGATGCGTGCGGGCGGCGCCTTCGGGCAGTTTGGCCTCGGCCAGCGCCTTCAGCGCCAGGCGCGCCAGCCCTTTCTCTTTGGCCCGGGCCAGAATCTGCGGGCCGAAGTTCCCCTTGCTCCAGCAGGCGAAGTTCACCGGGAACAGCACCGAGTCGAGCTCCAGCCGGTCCATCAGCGCCAGCGCCGCCGGCGCCGAATGCGCCGAGAAGCCGAGAAAGCGCACTTTGCCCTCTCGCCGGGCACGGAAGAACGCCTCGGCCGCGCCGCCCGGCGCGGTGATCTTTTCGACGTCATCGAGGCTGGAAACGGCATGGAATTGATACAGATCGAAGTAGTCCGTGTGAAGCCGTTTCAGCGACTGTTCGAGTTCGCGTTGCGCGCCCGCCGCGGTCCGTTCCGTGGTTTTTTCGGCCAGAAACACGCGCCGACGCCGGCCTTTGAGCGCGTTGCCCAGCTTGATTTCCGCCTCGCCGTCCCAATAGCTGGGCGCCACGTCGACGTAATTGACGCCGCGGTCGATCGAAGCAGCCACCACGCGGTCGGCCTCCTTTTGGTCGAGTCCCACCACGACGATGCCGCCGAAACCGATCACGGACAGCTCCACGCCGCTCTTGTAGGGGCGCCGGGGCAGCTCCGCGGCGGCCGCTCCCTTGGCCGCGCCGCCAGCCAGAACCGAACTCAGGAATTCGCGACGTCTCATCGCATGTCCTCCACGCCGCCAGTATAGCCTGCGGCTTGATTTCAGATCTTCGTATCCGAATCGAGCTTGCGTCCGGCCGCGCCCGCAGGCGATGATGGAAGTTCAGGGAGCGCCTCTATGAGCACCGTATCCGCGAAGGCCGGAAAGCTCGGCCTGGAAACCGCCCACAACATCTACCAGCCGAAGGCCAATCCGCTGGACGTATTCTTCAAACCCAGGAATGTCGCCGTCATCGGCGCCACCGAGACTCCCGGATCCGTCGGCCGCACGACGCTCTGGAACTTGATCAGCACGCCGTTCGGCGGCGCCGTCTTTCCGGTGAATCCCAACCGTCCGAGCGTGCTCGGCATCAAGGCCTACCGGAACATCAAGGAGGTGCCCGCGCCGGTCGATCTGGCGGTGGTGGTGACGCGGGCCGCCACCGTGCCCGGCGTGATCCGCGAGTGCGGCGAATCCGGAGTCAAAGGAGCCATCGTCATCTCGGCCGGCTTCAAGGAACTGGGTCCGGAAGGCGCCGAGTTGGAGCGTCAACTGCTGGCAGAGGCGCGCCGATTCGGCGTGCGCATCATCGGCCCGAACTGCCTCGGGCTGATGTCGCCGCCGACGGGTCTGAACGCCACGTTCGCGGCGGGCATGGCGCGCCCGGGCAACGTCGGCTTCATCAGCCAGAGCGGCGCCCTGTGCACGGCAGTCCTCGACTGGAGCTTCCAGGAGCTGGTCGGCTTCAGCGCGTTCATCTCCATCGGCTCGATGGTCGATGTCGGCTGGGGCGACCTGATCGACTATCTGGGCAATGACCCGAAAACGCGCAGCATCCTCATCTACATGGAATCGATCGGAGACGCCCGGTCGTTTCTGTCGGCGGCCCGCGAGGTGGCGCTGTCCAAGCCGATCATCGTGATCAAGGCGGGCCGCACGGCCGCCGGAGGCAAGGCGGCGGCTTCGCACACCGGCGCGATGACGGGTTCCGATGCCGTGCTCGACGCGGCGTTCCGCCGCACCGGCGTGCTCCGCGTCAACAACATCTCCGACTTGTTCTACATGGCGGAGGTGCTGGCCAAGCAGCCGCGCCCGAACGGTCCGCGGATGACGATCCTGACGAACGCCGGCGGACCGGCGGTGCTCGCCACCGACGCTCTGATCGCCGCCGGGGGCGAACTGGCCGAACTGGCGCCGTCCACGGTCGAAGAGCTGAACCGGATTCTGCCGCCGCACTGGAGCCGCGGCAACCCGATCGACATCCTCGGCGACGCCGACGCCGAGCGCTACGCCAAATCGCTCGAGATCGCCGCCAGGGACCCCAACAGCGACGGCCTTCTGGTGATTCTCACGCCGCAGGCGATGACCGACGCCACGGGAACCGCGGAGCTGCTCAAGAACTACGCGCGGCTGGACAAGCCCGTGCTGGCAAGCTGGATGGGAGGCCCGGAAGTGGCCGCCGGCGTGCGTATCCTCAATGCCGCCAATATTCCGACATTCCCGTATCCGGACACGGCCACGCGCGCCTTCGAGTACATGTGGCGCTACGCCTACAACCTCCGCGGCCTCTACGAGACGCCCGTCTTCGCCGACGGCGTCGGCGCCGACGGGGCGGGCCGGGAGACCGCCTCCCGGATCATCGACGAGGCGCGCCAGGCGGGCCGCGTCTTGCTGACCGAGCACGAATCCAAGCAGGTGCTGGCGGCCTATGAAATTCCGACTGTGCCTTCGCGGATCGCCACCACGGCCGAGGAGGCTGTCGAGGTGGCCGCCGAGATCGGCTATCCCGTCGTCGTCAAGCTCCACTCGCAGACGATCACGCACAAGACGGACGTCGGCGGCGTGCAGTTGAACCTGCAAAACCCCGGCGAAGTGCGGGCGGCCTTCCACGCGATCGAGGAATCGGTCGCGCGCCGGGCATCGCGCGAGGATTTTCTCGGCGTCACCGTGCAGCCGATGATTCAGAGCTTCGGTTACGAACTCATCGTCGGCAGCAGCATCGATCCGCAGTTCGGCTCCGTCGTGTTGTTCGGCCTCGGCGGCCAGCTCGTCGAGGTCTTCCAGGACCGCGCGCTCGCCCTGCCGCCCCTCAACACGACGTTGGCGCGGCGGATGATGGAGCAGACCAGGATCTACACCGCCTTGAAAGGGGTGCGCGGCCGGCGGCCGGTCGACCTGCTGGCCCTCGAAACGCTGCTGGTGCGCTTCAGCCAGCTCGTCGTCGAGCAGCGGTGGATCAAAGAGATCGATATCAACCCGCTGCTGGCCTCCCCGGACGGCCTCCTGGCGCTCGACGCCCGCGTGGTGCTGCACGATCCGGGGATGCGCCCGGAGGATCTCCCCAAACTCGCCATCCGTCCCTATCCCACGCAATATGTCTTCAAGGTGACGGTCAAGGACGGAGCCGAGTTCACGATTCGCCCCATCCGCCCCGAAGACGAACCGCTGATGGTGCGCTTTCACGAGACCCTGTCGGAGCGAACCGTCTACTTCCGCTACCTGGAGATGCTCCAGCTCACCCAGCGCGTGGCTCACGAGCGGCTCACGCGCATTTGCTTCCTTGACTACGATCGCCAGATGGCGCTGGTGGCCGAGCGCACCAACCCGCGGACCGGCTTCCCCGAGATCCTCGGCGTGGCGCGCTTCAACCGGCTGCAAAACCCGGCGGAGGCCGAATTCGCCATCGTCGTCAGCGACGCGGCGCAGGGCAAAGGCCTCGGCACGGAGATGCTCCGGCGGCTGGTCGAAGTCGCCCGGCGGGAGGGAATCAAACTCCTCACCGCCGAGGTGCACTCGGAAAACACCACCATGCTGCGGGTCTGCGAAAAGCTCGGCTTCAAGATCGACCACCAGATCGGCGAGCCGACGGCGTCGGTGGAAGTGCGGCTGAGTTAGTCAGCGCCTTGGCGCACCAAACCGCCCAGGGCCGTTTCGCGCTGCTCGTAGTTGCGGGCGTAATAGGTTTGGTATTCGCCCGACTTGACGCGGCGGACCCAGTCGCCGTGCGCCTGATACCAGGCGATCGTTACGGCCAGGCCGGCTTCGAAGTCCGTTTGCGGCCGCCAGCCGGTCTCGGCCGTGACCTTCGAGCTCGAGAGCGCGTAACGGCGGTCGTGTCCGGGGCGGTCAGCGACTTCCGTCATGAGGCTCTCCGGCTTGCCGGTGGCTTTCAGGATCCTCCGGACGACCTCCCGGTTGGGAAGCGAGCAACTGCCGCCGATATTGTAGATCTCGCCGGGGCGTCCCCTGGCGAGCACCGCCCACAAGGCGCGGCAGTGGTCGTCCACGTAGAGCCAGTCGCGCACCTGGAGCCCGTCGCCGTAAATCGGCAGCGGCTTGTCCTCCAGGGCGTTGGAGATCATCAGCGGAATCAGCTTCTCGGGGAACTGGTAGGGTCCGTAGTTGTTCGACGCCCGCGTGACGATGACCGGCAAGCGGTAAGTCGTCCAGTAGGAGAGCGCCAGCAGGTCGGCGCCGGCCTTCGACGCCGAATAGGGGCTGCTCGGCCGCAAGGGATAAGATTCGTCGGCCTCCTCCGGCGGCTCGATGCTCCCATAAACCTCGTCGGTGGAGACCTGCAAGAACAGCCCCGTCCGGCGCCGGCGCGCCGTTTCGAGCAGCGTGAACGTGCCGCGAAGGTTGGTCTCGAACACCGGCGCCGGCGAAAGAATGCTCCGGTCGACGTGCGATTCGGCGGCGAAGTGGACTACCGCGTCGAACCTCTCCTCCTCGAAGAGGGCTTCGACCAGCGGCGCGTCGCAGATGTCCCCCCGCACGAAGCGATACCGCCGATCCCCGGCCACGGAGGCGAGATTTTCCAGGTTGCCCGCGTAAGTCAATTTGTCCAGATTCACAATCGCCACATCCGGCCGCGCCGCCAGCGAAAGCCGGATGAAGGCCGAACCGATAAAGCCCGCTCCGCCCGTCACCAGGATCTTCATTTGTGCTGCGTTTCCCAATCGTAGTTGATCGACGGATCGTTGTAGGGAATCCTGCCTTCGTCCGCCGGATTGTAGAAGCGGTTGGTCACGTAAACCAGGAAGGCCGACTCGGTGCCGATCACCTTGTAGCCGTGGGCGACGCCGGGCGGCACCAGGATCTGCCAGGGCCGCATCGAACCGACGTAGAACGTGTTGCGCGCGCCGAAGGTGGGCGAAGACGGCCGCAGGTCGACCAGCGCCACCTGGAGCATCCCGTTGACCGGCACCCAAAAGTCGGTCTGAAGCAGGTGGTAGTGGAATGCCTTGATGGTGCCGGGATAGTTGAGCGCCGCCGAAACCTGCGTCGTTTCCGGAGCGAAATCGGCGATCAAGCCCAGGCCCATCCGGGCCACTTCGAGAAAGCAGCCGCGGTCGTCCGGGTAGATCGGGAACGCAGCGACGCGCACGCCGCGGATCAACTCGGGCGAGTTCGGTTGCAGAATGATGCTGCCGATTCCCTTCTCGCACGCAGGAATGCGAATCGGAGCCTCGACGGCCGGCGCAGCGGTCTCAGCGCGCATCGCGCCCCTCTCCGCCCGCCGGAACGAGCGCCTCTTCGGCGCGCCGGGCCCGGCTCTGAGCGACCAGGTTGCTGGCGCGCAGCAGCGAGTCGAACGTGCCTGCGTCGGTCCACCAGCCCTCCAGATAGGCGAACGTCATCGTGCCCTCGCGGATGTAGGCGTTGTTGACGTCGGTGATCTCCAGCTCGCCGCGGGCCGAGGGCACCAGGCGCGAGATCTTGTCGAAAACCGTCTCGTCGTACATGTAAATGCCCGTCACGGCATAGTTCGATTTGGGCTTCTTGGGCTTCTCCTCGATGCCTACGATGCGGTCGCCTTCGATCTCGGCGACGCCGAAGCGCTCGGCGTCTTCCACCTCCTTGAGAAGAATCTTGGCGCCGCGCGGCTGCCGCCGGAAATCCTCGACGGCCTGGCGGATGCTGCCTTCGATGATGTTGTCCCCGAGAATGACGCAGATCCGCTTGCCGTCGGCGAAATGCTGCGCCAGGCTGAGCGCCTCGGCGATCCCTCCTTCGCCTTCCTGGTAGGTGAAGTCCAGGTGCGTCAGGCCGAACTCCTTCCCGTTGGCCAGCAGGCGCAGGAAATCGCCCGCGTTCTTGCCGCCGGTGACGATCAGAATGTCCCGGATGCCCGCGTCCACCAGCGTCTGGATCGGGTAGTAAATCATCGGCTTGTCGTAGATCGGCAGCAGGTGCTTGTTGGTGATCTTCGTCAGAGGAAAGAGCCGGCTGCCCGTCCCGCCGGCCAGAACCACGCCTTTCATCCGCGCCTCCCGTAGTCCTTCAGTGCGAATCTCTGTCTCGACCCGGTCTGAGCCGCGATAACAAACCTCATGATACAATACGCCGCAATGCCGCTTTACGACTGGAGCCGGATCGCCGTCGAGCAGCTCAATCCGCTGGTCGCCCGTCAGGTCATCCATGGAGAGAAGTTGACGATCGGGCGGTTGTTTCTCAAAGAAGGCGCCGTGGTTCCCGAGCACAGCCACCACCACGAACAGATCACGCTGCTCGAACGAGGCAGGCTTCTGTTCACCATCGACGGCCGCGAGCAGGAACTGGCCGCCGGGCAGGCGCTGGAGATCCCCTCCCAGGCGGTCCACAAAGTGCTGGCGCTCGAGGACAGCGTGGCGATCGACGTTTTCTCGCCGGCGCGCGAGGACTGGATTCGCGGCGACGACGCCTACCTGAGGCGCTGATTCGGCCACCAAAACACGCCTTCCGGTCCGGCGGCGACCAGATCGGCCGCTCCGTCGCGATCGGCGTCCGCCACCCACAGCTCCAGCAGTCCCGACGTCTCGGCGATCGTCTCGGGCCGGAAGCGCCCGCCGCCCTGATTCCAGAAAACAATCAGGCGCGAGCCGGGCCCCGCCGCCTCGCCGACGGCGATCTCAGGGCGGCCGTCCCGGTCCAAATCGCCCGCCGCCAGAGCCCGGGGCGCGCGGAGCTTCAGCAACCCTTCGATCCGGTGTTCGGCCCACAGCCGGGTGGGATCCTCCGGGCGGCTGAACCAGGCGAGGCGCGCCTCCTTCATCTCGCTCTGGCAGGCGACCAGGTCCGGCCAGCGCCCGCCCGAGAGCGGCGCCAGCGCCAGCCGACTCATGGCCGACTCCCAGGTCTCTGTCCACAAATTGATGGCGAACAGGCGCCAGGGCAGCTCGAACCGCTCAGGGCTGCGGATCCAGTAGTTGCCGGCGAGGATGTCGGTCAAGCCGTCGCCGTCGACGTCGGCGGTCAGAAGCCCGCCTTGCCGGGACGGCGTGTAAATCGAGTAAAGCTCCCGGTAGGTCCACGGTGCGCCCGGCTCTTGCGGCGGCTCGTAAAAGCGGACTTGAAGCGAGCGGTGCAGTACGAGGACGCCACGGCGCCCGTAAAGCGTCGCTTCGAGGCAGTCGCGAAAATCGGCGCCCGAATCGATCTCCCGGCGGCGCCAGGCGGGCGGCTCGAGCCGGACCATCCGGCCGAGTTCGGCGCCGGCCGGGCGTTCCAGAAGGATCAAACCGGTTGCGCCGCCGGCGGCTTCGAACAAACAGCCACCTGCGCCGAAGGCAGGATCACCGGCGTCGATTATCGACACGCCGCCTTCCGGCAGCTCCCACACGCGCACGGCATCACCCCAGGTGTAGACGCGAGGGTATGCGAGCGCCGCGCCTCGAATGCGTTCGCCGGGTGGGACTGAAAACCGGATGGGGAGCGCTTCACCTGCCCGGCAGGCGCCGGCGGCCCAGGCTGCCAGAAGCCACACCGCCAGGCGGCGTGACGGCATGCTAGGCGCCGACGCGCAGGCGCCGGGCGTGGTTGCCCTCGCGGCCGCCTGCCAGCTCGGCCAGCAGCTTCCGCCATTCGGCCTGCTCGCGCTCGGGCAGGAACAGCCGGGCCAGTAGCGCGCAGCGCGTCTTCAACTCCTGGTAGAAGCAGGGATCGCGCTCGGCTTCGGCCAACAGGTCCGCCAGCGCCTGCGTGTCGCCGGGCGGAAAGTAGCCGGGGTAGTCCTCGCCGAGCACGCCGACATTGCCCGGAACGCGGCTGGCGAGCACCGGCACGTAGTCGACCACGGCTTCCGAGATCGCGCTCGGGCCGCTCTCGAGCAGGGAGCTGACCACCAGCAGCCGGCTCGAAGCCACAAGTTGCCGGACTTTCCACCGCGGGATCGGTCCCAGATAGCGGTACCGCGGGTTGGTGAGCGCTTCGGCCCGAGCCTGCTCGAGCAGGTCCGCCGCCTCCGAGTCGCCGGCCTGCACGACCCGGATCCGTGAACCGGCCGGCAGGCGGCGCGCGGCCAACGCGGCCCGCAACGGGTCCTTGTCGGCCCGCAGATGCCCGACCACGCTTACCAGGAACGAGTCCTCATCCGCCGCGCGGCAACTCGGGGTCCGTTCCGCGGACTGATAGATCACCCGCACCTTCGACCGAAACTCCGCCGGGATCGCTTGCGCGGCGAGCGGCTCGAAGGTGATCAACCGGTCGGCCACCTGCATCGCCTCGCCTACGGCGCACGCGCGGCGGCCGTCGCCGTACAGATCGACCCCGTTCAACACCAAGAAGCAGTGCTTGTGCGGGTGGCGCCGGTGAAACTGGATCACGGCGTCTGCGCTCTTTTCGGCGCGCATGGCGACCAGCAAATCCGAAATCGTGCCGCCGTAGTGTTGCGAGATCTCGACGCTGTGATCGAGGGCGTGCAACAGCTTCGCCCAGCGCATGGCCGTCACCTGGCTGCCGTAGACGCTCTGCCGAGGCAAGGGGCAAATGATCTGAATGCGCATGATGTTGGCGCCGAATTCCTGGCGGTCCGCCAGGGTATAAGTAATAATTATCGCGCACCAGCCGTCCGTCCGCCAACTCCGGCTGAGCCGGTGAGCCCGGCGGTCGGCGGAGCGCTCAGACTTGCTCCGGCACGACGTACGGCGCGCGATAGTTGCGCTTGAACAGGCGGTTGGCTTCTTCGTCGCCCTTGACTTGCATGGCGACGGGGTCGAATTCGAGCGTCCGCCCCACGCGGTAGGAGATGTTACCCAGATGCATCAGCGCGCAGGAGATCGCCCCTTCTTCGATCTCGGCGTTGAGATCTTCCCGCCGCCGCGTGCGCAGCGCGTCGATGAAGTTCTGCCAGTTGCTGCCGCCCTCCGAGCGCGCCGGACCCGGCGCCTGCTCCCGGCCGAGGAACGTCTTATAAGTCGCGTAGCCGTCGATGGCCATGTAGCCTTTCGAACCGTAGAACAGATTCCCGACCGTATTGCCGCCCCGCTTGCCTTCCCGCTCGCCGATACCGGCTTCACTGTTGGTGATCCAGTGGCGGACTTCGAAGACCATCAACTGGCGCCGGTTACCATGCCCGTTGAATTCGTAAGTGACCACCAGCGTGTTCGGCGTCTCCTGGTCATCGTCGAACATGAAGTGGCCGCCCATTGCGCTGACCTTGGTCGGGTAAGTGACGCCCAGACCCCAGCGGCAAATGTCCAGCTCGTGAATCCCCTGGTTGCCGAAGTCGCCGTTTCCGTAATCCCAGAACCAGTGCCAGTTGTAATGGAAGCGGTTGCGCGTAAACGGCCGTTTCGGCGCGGGCCCCAGCCACTCATCGTAGTGCACGCCCGCCGGCACGGGCTCCTCCGGTGCGCGGCCGATCGTGTCGCGCCACTTGAAGCAGAGCCCGCGCGCCATATAGATCTCGCCGATGACGCCTTCCCGCAGTTTCTGGATCGCTTCCTTCAGTCCGGCCGTCGAGCGGCTGTTGGTGCCGTGTTGGACCAGACGGTTGTATTTGCGCGCCGCCGCCACAATCTGCCGCGACTCGAACATGTTGTGCGAGCAAGGTTTTTCCACGTAGACGTCCTTGCCCGCCTGGCAGGCCCAGACGGTTTGCAACGTGTGGCTGTGATTCGGCGTGGCGATCGAGACGGCGTCGATGGACTTGTCCTCGAGCATCTTGCGGAAGCTCACGTAGCGCGCCGGGCGCTTGAGTCCCGTCTTCTCGATGTCGGCGATGCGCTGGTCAAGCACGCTTTCGTCGATGTCGCAAACGGCGGCGATTTCGACGTTCTTCATCCCGCCGTATTCGCGGATGTGGGAGCGACCTTGTCCGCGCAGGCCGGCGATGCCGACCCGGATCGTATCGTTCGGGCTGGCCAGAGCGCTCGCCTTCAACGAGGTGGCTGCGGCGGCCGTGCTTACGAAGAAATAGCGTCTGTTCATCGGCGTGACCTCTTCACCAAGACTATATCACCGTCCAGGGCGGCCAGAGCCGCGACAGCCGGTAGCGCCGGCCGCGCCACTCGATCCGGTTCGAGAACGCGGAGGCGAGCAAGGCCCAAAGCCAGAGCCAGGTCGCCAGCGGTGCGCACAAGGTCACCCGGCGCCCGTAGCGGTCGAACCAGCGGCGATGCTCTGCCAGCGCCGTCCGGGCCAGGCGCGTGCGGCACCGTCCCTTCCAGATCTCCAAGGCCCACAGCGCCGCCAGCACGGCGCCGCCCGCCGGCCGCCCCTGGAGCGCCGCGGCCGCCGAGATCGCCGTGGCGCCCGCGTAGATCGCCGTCGCCGCCAGCGATAGCCACCACAGCGCCGGGTCGTAGACGCGCGTGATGACCAACTGCCGACGAATCCAGCCGAGGAACTCAGCCAGGCGAGTGTGGTCCAAGCTGGCCACCAGCGCCCCGGGGGCGAACGCGATCCGCAACCCGGCGCGGTGAACCGCCGCGGCGACGCCATAATCGTCGCTGACGGAACCCTTCCAGAAATCCGCCACCCGCAGCTTGAAGAAAGTTTCTTTGCGCAGCGCCATCGGCGGCCCGGCCGGATGAACGCACAACGAAACCGTCCGGCGTTCCTCCCATTCGGCCTGGTCCGCCTTCAGCTCCGGGCTGAGCCGGGACACTATCTCAAACGCGCTAC